>JBEISW010000271.1:0-3115 GCA_040375215.1 Crocinitomicaceae bacterium
CAACTTGTGATGATGGGAATGCCAATACTAGCAATGATGTTATCAATGGCGAGTGTGTTTGTGCGGGGACGGCGGTTAGCAATGGAACATATACCTCTGGCAATGGCGCGACAGACATTGATGGCAATACTTACACCAGCATCATCATCAACGGACAGGAGTGGATGCAGCAGAATTTAGCGGTGACAAAGTATAGAAACGGAGATCCTATTCCCACTGATTTGGATGATGCAACTTGGTATTCTACCACCAATGGCGCTTATTCCATCTACAACAATGATGCGGCAAATAACAGCTTGTATGGCAAATTGTACAACTGGTATGCGGTGAATGATAGCAGAGGTGTTTGTCCATCAGGTTGGCATGTGCCGAGTGATGAGGAGTGGTCAACGTTGGAAACCAATTTAGGAGGAAGCAGTTTAGCAGGAGGCAAAATGAAGGCCACTACGGGCTGGACTTCTCCCAATACTGGCGCCACCAATGAAAGCGGATTCACAGCCCTCCCTGGCGGTGACCGCTACGACATTGGAGCATACGCTAACATTGGCAGCTTCGGCTATTGGTGGAGTAATACAGAGGACACTTCACTCGGCTCATGGTACCGCGAACTTTATTATAACAGTTCCAATTTAGGCCGCTTCAGTCTCAATAAAAGGCTAGGCTTTAGTGTTCGTTGCATCCGGGATTAGCAGCGAGTAAACTCGCTGAGTGTATCTTCAGGGGCGAATTGCATTCGCCCGGTGAATCAGTGGATTAGTTGGGGCGAATTGCATTCGCATGGTAAATCGGTAGATTAGTGGATCAGTGGATTAGTGGATTAGTAAATCGTTGAATCTCCAATCCTGTCGCGGTTTGGCATCATCATTTATTGGCGGGTTTGATCTTTGCGCTGCTATCTTTTTGAAGCAAGATGGTCATTTGTTGTATTGCAATTTGGTTGAGTGCTACCAAACGCTCTTGCTGGGATTTACCTTGACCAATCATCCATGCATTCATACTCTCTAGGTTTGAAAGACGAATCAGTTCATGGGCACTGGCCATATCTCTGATGTTGCCCTCTGCGTTTGGGAATTCTTCTCTCCATTGTTTGGCCGTTTTTCCAAACAAAGCAACATTTAGAACGTCGGCCTCATTGGCATAAGTAATTTGAATTTGTTGTTTGCTCAAGAGTAGTGGAACCAAATGTTGTCGAATGGCATGGGTATTGATGTGATAATTGACTTTTGCCAGTTCTCTTTTGGCTGTCCATGCAAGTGATTTTTGTTCTTCAGATTTTAATTTTTGAAAGGCTGTAATAAGGTATAGTTTAAAACTTGCGCTTATCCATGTTGCAAATTCAAATGCAATGTCCTTGTGAGCAAATGTGCCACCTGAACGTCCTCTTGCGCTTTGTATTCCAATTGCATCTGTTTTTTCAATCCATCTTTCAGGTGAAAGGGTGAAAGAGTGAGTTCCAGATTCATTGTAAAAGGTGTCAAATTCGACCCCTTTAAAGTCGGGGTTGTTCAATCGTTCCCACAATCCCATGAATTCCAGTGTGTTTTTATTACGCAACCAATTTTTGATTACATCTTTTGGCTCATCCGGATTTTTATATTTTGCAATGTCAGTTAGACTTAAAAAGTCTGATTGATGAATTGTTCTCACACGAATGATTGATTCTCCGATTTCGAGAGGTTTATTGTTCTTGTTCATTTTTTTTCTTGCAAATTTCTCTCAAGTTGTATTTCAAAACAACCTATAAATTATGCGGGTTTATGCATGACCACCCCGTCTGCTTCGCATCCTAGCGAAGCATCGCTACCTCCTCCCGAAGTGTCGGGACCGCTACGCGTTAGGAGGGGAGATGTCCACTTTTCCCTTATATTTGAGCTATAAACCAAGACCATGAAAAAATATTTCCTCCAAAGCTTAGTTTTGATTGTTACTTATCTCCTCATCACCTCATCCCTTGTTGCCCAATCCCCGCAGGGGATCCCTTACCAAGCCGTAATGCGCAATACAGACGGAAGTGTAATGGCCAGCAGTGCGGTAAACACGACCTTCATGATTCATGATGGGGCCGCCAATGGAACGGTGGTATATCAGGAGAGCCATTCATTGACCAGCAACGCCCAAGGATTGGTGAGTTGCGTGGTTGGAAATGGTGTTGTATCTCAAGGCAACTTTTCTCAGATTAACTGGGGCAATGGTGCCAAGTTTTTGCACGTGATGATGGGTAGCACGGATTTGGGCACGCAGCAGATGTTGAGTGTGCCGTATGCGTTGTATGCGGAGCAGAGCGGTACACCGGGTCCCCAGGGTCCTCAAGGTCCCATTGGTTTAACCGGTCCAACAGGAGCAACGGGTTCACAAGGTCCCATTGGCTTAACAGGTCCAGCAGGTCCAACAGGTGCTGCCGGTCCTCAAGGTCCCATCGGTTTAACTGGTCCCGCAGGCCCTCAAGGCCCTGCCGGCAATGGTGGTGGATTTACCCATTGGGTAGGCGAGAGTTTTGGCGGTGGTGTGGTGTTTCATGTTTACAAAGACGCTTTAGGTGTGGAGCATGGGTTGATTGTATCCTTGACAGATTTGAGCATCGGAGCCGTTTGGGGATTTTACGGAACCGATGTTCCCAATTGCGAAAGTTCTTGGAACGGCGCAGCCAATACCGCAGCCATCATAGCAGCAGGGGTGGAAGTGGGCAGTGCTGCTCAATTGTGTGATGTTTACGAGGCAGGTGGATTTACGGATTGGTATTTGCCAGCCATTGATGAATTGAATTTGATGTACAATGCCAAGTACAATTTGAATCAAAGCTTATCCCAAATTGCAGGCGGCGCACCATTTGATTTGAATGCTTATCCATATTATTGGTCCTCGTCGGAGAACTATTCCGACGGCGCGTGGCTATTCTACTTCGGCTTTGGCTACCCCACCAGCAACTCTAAGTACGGCAACTACTATGTTAGGGCTGTTCGGGCTTTTTAACGATCGGGGTATGAGGTGATGGAGTGATGGAGTAGAGAGCGCTTACCCCCTTTCAATCTTCCCCCAAAAAACCATCGGCCGCCATCACCGGGATTTTGGCGCGCTTGAAATCTTTAAGTTGCGGGTGAGTAAAGTATTCATTCCA
>JBEISW010000321.1:0-2549 GCA_040375215.1 Crocinitomicaceae bacterium
AGATATAATCGCTTACCACCCCGTTAATAACTGTTTCGTTGTATGGGTCAGCAAAATTTACTTTTGAATAATCAATACGGAACTGAGTTAATCCAACGGCAATACCACCAGCTAAATTGTATCCTTTGCTTACTCGGGTGTGGTAAGCATAATTGAGCATAAGGGAAGTAGAGCCAAACGCGCCATTTAAATCGGATTCTATACCTGCGCCCAAACCTTGAAATGCGTTTCGCATTGCTCTCATTCTTCCATGAATGAAAACATTTGTAGTTTTTGGTGCACCATCAATTCCTGACCATTGTTGACGATAATTGGATTTAATCTCTGTGCAACTGGTATATCCCGTTGCGGCAGGATTTACCATTTGATAGTTAAAGATGAAATTCGTAAATTGACTTACTTGTTGACCAAATACAACTTGGAAGCATATTAAACATGCCAGTAGTAGCGAATATTTTTTCACGGATTTCATCAATGAATTATGGTGATAAATCCGGTATAGGGTTCTATATAAACCACAGGACTGTTGAGTTCAATAACGTAATAATAACTACCCGTTGGAAGTTTTTTTCCTCGGTTAGTACCATCCCAAGGTGTAGCATATCCTATAGATCTGAAAACATTTTGTCCCCACCTGTCATATACGTTTACCTCTGCACGGGGAAATTTTTGAATACCATATATCTGCCAATCGTCGTTGATATTGTCTCCATTTGGAGATAGAGCATTGAAGAAATCTATTGCTTCTCCGACAGTCACATATACTGTATCGGTAAGGACACATAGTCCAATTTTAGATTCAGCGGAAAATGCTGTTGTTTCAGTAGGAAATGCATTGGTTACAGCTGAATTGGCATTGCCAACGAATTCTTGTGGCGTCCAAGAAACACTTGCTCCAGGTGTTTGACCCTCAACCGATATTTGTGCCTCTTGTCCAGCAAAAATAAAACTTGGTGTCTTTGTTGTTCCTAGCATTAGAGGGTCACCAGATGCCCATACTCTTAGAGAGCAATCTCCAAAGAGTGTTGTGTTGTGGTTGGAGCCAACAACAAGCATGAAGTCAGAATGAACAGGAAGATTGCTGATTTCAAAAGTCTGTGTTTCACCTAGCATGAGATAACAACCAACTTGATTGATATACGTGCTGGTATCGCAAGCCCCAAGGTTGGGATCTATTCTAATGAGCGTTACAAAAATACTATCCAGCGCCACTTGAACTGTGCCTGAAATAGGGTCCACCTGTATGTAGTCACAATCCGTTCTTTGAATGCCTATGGTTACTGTGCCGCCCCGCCCTCCGGTTGTAATGAGGTAGGAAAATGAGGTGCTACTTTCAAAACAACGATAGGAAAAGGAACCGGCGCTTAAGTTATGTTCTGGAATTTCTTCCGTTTGAGCACACAAGGTATTGGATGCGATTTCTGCACAAGATTGTCCCATGGCATTTAATCCTATGAAAACAGTACAGAAAAATAATAACCATTGTTTGCGCATTGAAGCAAATATAAGCTGAGCAATCAATAGAATTCCACAAGTAAAGCACTTTTTTCAACCGCTTGACCTTGATTAACTTGAATGGACTTGATCTTTCCCTCTCCTTGTGCCTTGATTACATTCTCCATCTTCATGGCCTCTAAAATCAGCAAAGGCGCGTCTTTTGTGACCTCCTCATCGACACTTACCAAAATTTGTCTTACCAATCCGGGCATAGGAGCCTTTAAATTTTTGACTTTTTTGGTTGATGCGCCGCCCATACCGAGCTTTTCCAATAACGCATCAATGGGTTGTGTGATGGTGATATTGAATTCTGTATGATTGATTTTAATGGTGGCAATTTTTGTTTCAGAATGAAACGCAATCCACTCACCTCTGTAGTTTTTATTTTGGTATTTAAGACAAAAATGACCCTTTTTCTCTGATGGTTGAATTTCAATTTTTTCACCATTCCATGTGGCGTTGTGAAATGTATTGTCCCAACTAAAGTCAAATTCTTTATTTCCGATTCGCGCTTTTGTCATAATATCGCAAAGCTAATGAGAAATCGATTGGGGATTTATTTTCATGTTCCTTTTTGCAAGCAGGCTTGTACGTATTGTGACTTTCACTTCTCTACCCAAACCAAATTGCTTGAGAAGATGGTGTTTGCTCAAACATCAGAGCTGATTCATTATGCAGAACAACATGTGGCATCTCAAGTAGAAACAATCTATCTGGGTGGTGGGACTCCAAGCTTAATGGGTGTTCAATTCCTTAGCCAATGGTTGGAATCGGTTCATAAGCATTATCGTGTTGCAGCCTCTTGTGAAATCACTCTGGAAATTAACCCGGATGATATCAGCTACGAAAAAATACAGCATTGGAAAGACATCGGAGTTAATCGTTTCAGTGTGGGCATTCAGTCGTTTGATGATGAGGTATTGAGATGGATGAACCGCGCCCACAACGGAGATCAATCTAGATTAGGTTTACAAATGCTACAGGATGCAGGTTTTGATAATATTTCTGTCGACTTAATTTATGGACATGGTAAGCTAACCTATTCACAGTGG
>JBEISW010000233.1:0-3761 GCA_040375215.1 Crocinitomicaceae bacterium
AGAAACAGTTGATGTGCGATTTTCTTTTGTCTGAAAATGGAAAAAGCAAAATAAATTGAAATCAAAGCCCCTGTTTGAGCAAGGAGCTGGAATAGATTGCCCGACTGAACGCAAGCAATGGATGTGAAAACGGCGTAAATAAGACCAGTTAGATAAGCAGGGGAATGGTACAATTCACTTCTGTTGTATATGTGATTTGCAATGAATGCGTTTATGGATAGAATAGCTATGAAGGCAAGATTCAAATAGGCGCCACTCATCCAGGCAAAAAATGAGTTTTGCGAATGCAGCCATAATTCATGTTGACCGGATAAGATTGTCAAAGCTATGACTATGGGATAAGTGAGCGGTAAAAGAGGTGAGTTTTGCGTAAAGCTTCTTAGGATCATTTCGGTTACAAAAATGAGGATGTTTTTTTATTTTTATGCAATGTTGATTACTTTTGCTCAAATCTTTTAATTATGAATTTACAAAGTGTCCTCAACCCAATCGCTAGTTTGTTTCAAGGTTATTTTGAGCACCTATTGGTTCCATCTTTGAGTATCATGAATACGATTTGTATTATTGGAGGATTTTTTGGCCTTTGGTTGTGGTTAAAAAGACAGAAGGCTTACAATGAAAAAGCCAAGCAGGACGGCGGTATTGCATGAGATTGTGGATGAGTGTTGACACTCAAATCACTAAAGTTTTGGTAACCGGCGGAGCCGGATTTGTAAGTTCTAACCTATAAGAGAGATTACTAACTGATGGGTTTAAAGTAGTTTGTTTGGATAATATATCTAAAGCAAATAAATCATATTTAATTATTTCTAAACCAAAGAAATTTCATCTGGATTTAAGAGGATATTGGAAATCCTTCAATTTGTATATCGGCATAGGCTAGTTTTATTACTTATAACATCAATCCGCATATGGAAGCGTACACGGTGTCATAAGCTATCCCGCTTTGACCATCTCCGTGAATATAACCGGTTTTCCTCATTAGGCAGTTTTACTCAGAGATGAGCCTGTCGAGAGTTTTGTTTTGTGCAGTAAGTTATCGCAGATGTATCCTCGTAGGAAAAATTGATTTTGAAAGACTTTGTATTTGATATTATTGGTAAAATATGAAATTTGGATTAACCCCTTTAGTCCATTTTATTTATTGGTAAACTTCAATAAATCCTCTCCAATGTCCTTCCTGTAATATTTATTGCTGTATCGAACTTGTGTTGCATTTTTTAAGCTGGCAAATATGGCATCTTCCATCCGATAAGCTAGCGATGTCAAAGCCAAAACACGCCCTCCATTGGTAATGAGTTTGTTTTCCTTTCCACTGAGCTTTGTTCCAGCGTGAAATATGAAACTATCCGTAATGTCTTCTAGACCTTTGATCTCCTTTCCTTTGTCGTACTCCTCTGGATAGCCTTCAGATACCAACATTACGGTGGCAGCGCATCTTTCATCAAAATACAAATCACATTCCCCTAGTGTGTTGGTGGCAACACCTTCAAACAAGTTTAAAAGGTCTGATTTTAACCTTGGTAAAATGGCTTCAGTTTCAGGGTCTCCTAATCTGCAGTTGTATTCTATGACAAATGGCTCATTGCCCACTTTCATAATACCAAAGAAAATAAACCCTTTGTATTTCATTCCATCAGCCTGAAGGCCTTTCATGGTTGGAATAATAACTTGCGTTTCAATTTTATCTAAAAACTCTGGTGTGCAAAATGGAACTGGCGATATGGCTCCCATGCCTCCGGTATTCAATCCTGTGTCACCTTCACCAATTCGCTTGTAGTCTTTGGCTTCTGGTAATACTTTGTACGACTGTCCATCAGTGATGATGAAGGCTGAGCATTCGATACCCTTTAAAAACTCTTCAATTACCACTGTTTTACCAGCATCACCAAAGGCCTTTCCGGACAACATTTTTTCAACTTCTTTCTTGGCTTCTTTGTGGTCTTCCAAAATCAATACGCCTTTTCCAGCGGCCAATCCGTCGGCTTTTAATACAACGGTCTTTTTAATGGTATCAATGAAAGCTTGGGCCTCTTTGATTTGAGTTGAATCAAAAGATGCGTATTTGGCCGTAGGAATGTTGTGACGAATCATGAATTCCTTGGCAAACTTTTTACTTCCTTCCAATTGAGCACTGTACTGGTTAGGGCCGATGATTGAAACATCTTTCAAGTGTTTGTCCGACTCAAAAAAGTCTACAATACCCTGAACCAGCGGATTCTCTGGACCAACAATAACCATTTGGATGTTCTTGTCGAGCACCAACTTTTTAACTGCTTTGAAATCGCACGGGTCAATGTTGACGTTCTCTCCATACTGACCAGTCCCCCCATTTCCAGGGGCTATGTACAAGCTCCTTAAAAGTGAACTTTGTGAGATTTTCCAACAAATGGCATTTTCTCTTCCTCCGGATCCTAAAACTAGTACGTTCATAGCAAATTTTCTCTATGCTACAAAGTAAGCAAAGAGTATCCCATGTCCAAAGTTGGACTTACCAACAATTTTGGGAAAGATGAATTAATGTGCCTCCAACCAATTGTCTCCGATGCCAGCCTCAGCCAACAATGGGACATTCAAGGCGTAGGCATTTGCCATGCATTCCTCTACAATGGATTTCACTTGATTTAATTCACTTTTATCTACGTCAAATACCAATTCATCATGGACTTGCAAAATCATTTTGGACTTTAATTGATGATCTTGAAAAGCTTGATATATCTTGATCATAGCCAATTTGATGATGTCTGCTGCAGATCCTTGAATGGGTGCGTTAATGGCATTTCTTTCGGCAAAACCACGTACTATGGCATTCTTACTATTGATATCCGGAAGTTGTCTTTTACGACCAAGTAATGTGGCAACATATCCTGTGTGCTTTGCACGATCAATCTGATCTGATTGGAAATTTTTAAGCGTTGAAAACTGTTGAAAATAGGAGTCAATGATTTCTTTGGCTTCCGTTCTGCTGATTCCTAAATTTTGAGCCAATCCAAATGCACCTTGCCCATAGATGATTCCAAAGTTAACTGCCTTTGCCTTGCTTCGCATTTCTTTGGTAACTTCTTCCATGGGTACATGAAAAACTTTAGATGCAGTAGCCTGATGCACATCTGCACCACTTTTAAATGCATCGCACATGTTGGGATCCTCACTCATACTTGCAATAACGCGCAATTCAATCTGTGACTAGTCTGCGCTCAGAATGGTGTGTTGTTCATCTCTCGCAACAAATGCTTTGCGTATTCTGCGTCCTTTCTCTGTTCGTATAGGAATGTTTTGAATGTTGGGATTGTTGGAACTTAAACGACCTGTTGCTGCTACCGTTTGCATGAATGAAGTATGCAATCGTCCCGTTGTATTTTGAACCAACGCAGGTATGGCGTCAACATAAGTTGACTTTAACTTTCTTAATTCACGGTAATCTAAAATCTTGGCTACGATAGGATGGCTGTGAATGTATTTGGACAGTACATCTTCAGCGGTGCTGTATTGACCAGTTTTGGTTTTTTTGATCTCGTCAGTTATCTTTAATTTTTCAAATAAAATGGGCCCCAAGTGCTTGGGTGAATCCATATTGAAAGTCTCTCCTGCCAATTCAAAAATTTCTTTTTCGATTATGGCGATGTCCTTCTCCAATTCTAGTGAGTATACTTCAAGAAATGGTATTTCAATTTTAATTCCTTCCCATTCCATGTCAGCCAGAATTGGCATTAATGGCATTTCAACATCTTTGAACAGCCCCATTAGTCCTTCTTTTTCCA
>JBEISW010000165.1:0-5268 GCA_040375215.1 Crocinitomicaceae bacterium
AGTGTTGCTGTTGATGAAGGACATCCAGAGCAGGCACCACGCATATTGACATAGACTTTCTTGTTGTCATATCCTACAAAATCAATGGCGCCGCCATCTTGCTCTACAGCTGGACGCACGTATTCATTGAGCAAGAAGATGATTTCATCGTCAAATTCAGACGGTGCAAAAACGGTGTTCTCTGATTTGGAAATGTTGAGTGTATTAGAATCTGAATCACCAATGATTTGTTGTGTTTCTCTTGACATCAATGACGCAGGAATGGTGCTGACGGCTATTTCATTTTCCATTAGCCATTCTCTGACGTACTCTCTCAACTGCATCACAATCATATCCCAATCGAGACTTTCATCTCTGGTGATGGTGACATAATTACTGCTGATGAATACACCTTTTACAAAGGGGAAGTGGAAAAGTTCTTCCGCTAATGCAGATGAACCTTTGGCTTCTTGTGCCATTTTGTATTCTACTTGCAGTCCACCTGAGATAAGCAAACGATCTGCGACAAATTTCATCGTAGCAGGGTTGGGTGTCATTTCAGCATAAACTGCTGTGGGAATTTTCTTTTTGTCCATGATGCAAAGTTAGCACACGTTTGCGTCAACAAGTTTTACCTTTGTGAAATGGAATCAATGATTATTCAATTTCAAGAGGAAATAAAGTGCGGAATACCTGCGCATTTGCCTGAGGCGCCTGAATGGGATACCGCTATCAACCATGCACCGCGGAGGAAAGAAATATTGAATGAAGTAGAAAGGAAGTTGGCTTTGCGCAACGCTTTGCGCTATTTTCCAAAAGCGCTCCATGCTCAGTTGCTGCCGGAGTTTAAGGAAGAGTTGAATCAATATGGTAGGATATACATGCATCGATATCGTCCGCACGGTGAAATCAAAGCACGTCCTATTGATTGGTATCCTTGTCGTTCAAAGCAAGCTGCCGCAATTATGCTCATGATTCAAAATAATTTGGACCCTGCTGTTGCGCAGCATCCGCACGAGTTGATTACCTATGGAGGCAATGGAGCTGTTTTTCAGAATTGGGCTCAATACAGATTGGTGATGCAGTATTTGTCAGAAATGACAGATGAACAAACTTTGGTCATGTACAGTGGTCATCCGCTGGGACTATTTCCTTCGCATTCCGAAGCTCCTAGAGTTGTTGTCACCAATGGAATGATGATACCCAATTACAGCAAGCCAGATGATTGGGAGAAGTTTAATGCATTGGGTGTTACGCAGTATGGACAAATGACAGCTGGATCTTATATGTACATTGGTCCGCAGGGAATAGTGCATGGAACAACCATTACCGTGATGAATGCTGCTAGAATGTTGCGCAAGGGAAGAGGTGATCATGGTGTTTATGATTTACCGGGAAAAGGGTTGTTGTTTGTAACGGCAGGACTAGGAGGCATGTCTGGTGCTCAACCAAAGGCATCCAACATTGCAGGATGTGTGAGCATTACTGCAGAAGTAAACCCCAAAGCAGCATACAAACGATTTGATCAGGGTTGGGTTGATGTTATTGAAGAAGATGTTCAGGTTGTTGTATCCAAAGCCAAAGCGGATAAAGAGCTAGGAGTGGTAAGAAGCTACGCCTTTGTAGGGAATATCGTTGACCTCTGGGAAGAGTTATTGAAACAAGAAGTAAAAGTTGATTTAGGAAGCGATCAAACATCCTTGCACAATCCATGGGCGGGAGGATATTATCCGGCAGGCTTTTCTTATGATGACGCCAATGAAATGATGGCCAATGATCCTGAGAAATTCAAACATGAAATTCAAGCTACTTTGAAGCGACATGCTGTTGCAATAAATGCCCATGCCGAAAGGGGGATGTATTTCTTTGATTATGGTAATGCGTTTTTGTTAGAGGCATCTAGGGCAGGAGCAGAAGTGATGGCAACTCCAGGTTCCAAGTTGTACAATAGAACAATTGATGGTTTGGCTTTTGCTTATCCCAGTTACGTTCAAGATATTTTAGGTCCCATGTGTTTTGATTATGGATTTGGACCTTTCAGATGGGTATGTTGTTCAGGTAATGCTGATGATTTGCAGAAGACAGACCGAATTGCAGAAAGGGTTTTACAATCATTGAAAGCAAATGCTCCAGAAGAGATACAGCAGCAATTGGCGGATAATATCAGATGGATTCAAGAGGCGGGTAAAAACAAGATGGTAGTCGGCTCACAAGCTCGAATTCTATATGCAGATGCTGAAGGAAGAATGGCCATTGCTCAAGCTTTTAACGATGCCATTGCTGCAGGTGAAATTGGTCCAATTGTTTTGGGTAGAGATCACCACGATGTGAGCGGAACAGATTCACCATTCAGGGAAACATCAAACATTTATGATGGTTCACGTTTTACAGCTGATATGGCCGTCCAAAATTTTGTGGGTGATGCCTTTAGAGGTGCTACATGGGTTAGTTTACACAATGGAGGAGGAGTTGGTTGGGGCGAAGTAATCAATGGTGGTTTTGGGATGCTTTTAGACGGTTCTAAAGAAGCTAGTGTAAGATTGAACCGCATGTTGCATTGGGATGTCAACAATGGAATAGCGCGCAGAAGTTGGGCTAGAAATGAAGAGGCTGTTTTTGCTATAAAACGCGCAATGGAAAGGGAACCACTGCTGAAAGTGACTTTGCCCAATTCAGTAGATGATGAATTATTGAATGGATAAAAAAAGGAGCGATAATTCGCTCCTTTTTTTTGCCTAAAATCTAAATGATTGGATTTAATGTAATACCTGAACTTTCAACTGTTGAATTTGATCGTTGTCTTTTAATTCAATAAAGTAAAAACCGTTGGCCCATTGGCTGCAGTCGAGAGACTTTTGATTGGATGTAGCCATTTCAGTGTAAATCAATCGGCCTTGTGTGTCACGAACAGTGACTAAAGTGTTGGATTCAATGTTGATCAAGTTCAACATTTGATTGGCTGGATTGGGATAGACTGAGGCTATGAAGTTTTTGGATTCTGAAACAGTAAGTGCAGCACAATCCATTCTGTAGGTAGGAGAAGTCATTACTGTATTCATATTGTATCCCATAGCGTGAACATGGAATTGAACTGAGTCACCGCAGTTGAAAGGACCTGCCATTGCTGTGCCTTCAGACATCATGGTCATCATGACATCATTAACTGTATTGGAAACTGCATAAGGATAGACATTACCCATCTCAGTAAGGGCAATCATTACATAAAACTGTTGGTTGTCTTCGTCAGGAACCATCTGCATACCTACCACCGGAGATTGAACTTGATAAGCGCATGAGCCATCGTCAAACATGGCGTAAGCGCTATAATTCAAAGCTTGAGGATCCAAGCAGCCACCGCAATAGTACTCGCAATATCCATAGTCACAAGTAGCGTTGGGATTGAAATTGCACGCTGATGGATCAGTACAACCTGCAATTTCATTGATACCAATGTTTTCAATATTGTAACCTAGATAAGGGTTGGTTGCGAAGTTGTAATATATACCCATGGTATCGTTGGAAATAGAGATGTCTTGAACCCCATCATCAGTTCCAAATGCATAGATCATATAACAGTTGCTATTCATGCAAAATCCAGTGGCATCAGGGTAAAATCCTTGTTGTGATTGCGTACCATCGTTGGCAGCAACATAGAAGAATAAATCTCCCGAAGAGGAAATGGTCTGCCAGTTTTCTTGCAAGCAGCAAGTGCCATTGTCTATGGTCGCATTGGGATTGAAATTGATGGCCACAGGGTTTGTACATCCTTGGCATGAATAATCACAAATGTTGTACAAGAAACAGTTGGCGTCCGGATTGAAATTGCAGGCACTGGGATCTGCGCAACCTACAACTTGGTTATTGTCATAATTCCAGGTAAAGTCATACGTAGTGATGCTATTGTTGGTGTATATGACCTCTCCGTTGCGTTTGATGGTCAAAGCGAATGGCATTCCCATCAAATCGTTGGCATAGAAAGTTATGCAGCTCGAAGGAGCGCAAAAGCCTGAAGTTTCGACAGAAAAGTCGGTAGAACCAACCATCATTCCGTAACCATCAATGGCGCTCCAAGAAACCATTCCTCCGGCACTCACAGCAGTAACTTCGAAATAATTATCTAAACAGCAAGTGCCATTGTCTATTGTTGCATTTGCATTAAAATTGAATGCGTCAGGGTTGGTGCATCCTTGACAAGAGTAATCACACAAGTTGTAATCCAAACAGTTTGCGTTGGGATTAAAATTACAAGCGTTGGCATCACTGCAGCCAGAGATAACTTCACCACTAGTAATGGGCATGTGAATAGTCGAAATATCATCCCACTCATTACTGGTATCCCATGAATTACCACTGGTAATAACATTGCCTTGAGCATCTTCAATGCTGTAATCAAACGCTTCATAAACACTGTTGTATGCGTACAAGGTTCCGCAACCTGGATTGATGCACGTATTGGCTGAACCCATGCCTGATGCATAGTTGTTCATACCATAATAATACCACCAAACATTGTCGGGAACATTGATGGACATCAAGGGGCCATAACAGCAAGTACCATTGTCATATGTGGCTTCTGGATTAAAGTTGCTAGCAGTGCTATCGGTACAACCTTGACAGCTATAATAATCGCAAGTGCCGTCGTTGCATGTGGCATTAGGATTATAATTACAAGCCCATTGATCCGTACATCCACTTACAGATTGGTTGTTAAATGTGAATGAAGACCACCATCCTTCAACAACTGTTTCATTTAAAACGATTTCCCCCGTTGAACTGGTCATGGTTATTTCATAGGGGTCATTATCTATACCCTGAACATAAAGTGTATAGCAACCTGGTTGATAGCAAAATCCTGCGGGGCTGTTGGATTCATAATTGTAGGCGTAAAAGACATAGTTACCCAATCCGTCCGTAACATTGAAGTAAACGCTATCAGTAGCCTGAATTTGTGCCCATTCACTGTAGCAGCAAGTACCATTGTTTACCGTTGCTGACGCGCTGAAATTGATGGCATTGGCGTCTGTGCATCCCAAACAATCATAATTGCAACTGGTGTATTCCATGCAACTTACTGTTGGATCGTAATTGCAAGCATTAGGATCTCCGCAACCAGTTGTGCTGTTCCAGTCGAAATAGGCAATGATATAACCAGTAGAATCAGAGTATTGAAATTGAAGTGGCACATTGGTGTTATTCACGGAAAGTTGTAAATCGTTGGTATTGATCCATCCTGTTCCTGTGTAACCATACAGATAATAACATCCATCCGGAAGGCAGAACTCGCCGTAG
>JBEISW010000310.1:0-2722 GCA_040375215.1 Crocinitomicaceae bacterium
CTGAAACCCTATTCATGAGCAGAAGCATTCGTTCGCAAGAAAAGGCGCTGAATGCATTCTGTCAATTCAGCCCACACAACATGATTCTACTCGATGCGCTCGATGCCAATAGAAAAGAAATTTACCACACCAATGTTGTGCTATCCATCGGTAATCATTGGATGATCGCATGCTTAGAAGCCATAACAGAAAGCGACAAAGTAAAATTTTGGTGCGAGCAAAATCAAATAGAATTGATTGAAATCCATCTCGATCAGATGAATCAATTTGGTGACAATGTTCTGGAAGTAGAGGGAAAAAATGCTCCATTGGGCGTAATTTCTGAAACAGCATGGAAAGCATATACAACACAACAAAAAAGGGCTTGGGAAAAATTCCTAGAGCCCTTAATTGTTTCTATTCCCACCATTGAAACCATTGGTGGCGGTAGTGCAAGGTGCATGTTGGCAGAAATTTTTCTACCCTAAACCTCCGCAAAAATTAAATCCAGATTCTGCTCGTCGATAACCTTGGTCAAATTGATTTTGGCATAACGCATTCTTCCCAAAGCTGTGTTGATACTGATATTGAGTTGATCAGCAATTTCTTTAAAACTCATGTCAAAGTAGACACGCATCATGACAATTTCTTTTTGATCATCAGGCAAGTAGGCCAGCAACTTGCGAGCTACATCCAAGACCTCTGTTTTGACAACAGATTGCTCAGCATTGAGGTGACGATCGCGAACAAAATCCAAAGGATTGTATTCATCATTGCCTCTCTTAATAGGCATCTTCTTCTTTGCTCTAAAATGATCAATGCATAAATTGTGAGCAATGCGCATTACCCAAGGTAAAAACTTTCCTTCCTCATTATAACTGCCTGACTTCATTGCAAAAACAGCCTTCATCAGCGCATCTTGAAAAATGTCCTGGGCTACAGCACGGTCTCTTACTACGGACAACACTTTTCCAAAAATCTTTGATTGGTGTCTTTTTAAAAGAACTGCAAAAGCTCCTTCATCACCGTGAAGGTAATTTTTGACCAATAACTCATCTGGGGTTTGTTGATTGTAACACATGACGACCTCCTTTTTATTTGGGTTAAACAAATTTTAAAAAAGTAGAGGTCTATTCGATAGGCGTGTTACTGTTTTTTGTTACAATGACGAATATACATACTTTTTCTCGTAAAAAAAATATTACATGAAAAAAACTGAACCTGCATGTCGTTAATTTGTTCTTTGGTTATCCATGAAGCAAGGCAAGAACATAAAAATAGAAGGTGCAAGAATGCACAATCTCAAAAACATTACGGTTGAAATTCCCAGAAGATCACTCACCGTAATCACAGGACTCAGTGGTTCTGGTAAAAGTAGCCTTGCCTTTGACACCTTGTTCGCAGAAGGCCAGAGACGTTACGTTGAAAGTTTGAGCGCTTATGCCCGTCAATTCCTTGGCAAACTGGACAAGCCAGATGTAGATCGTATCACGGGAATCAGCCCTGCCATAGCCATCCAACAAAAAGTTACTTCAAAAAGTTCTCGTTCCACCATTGGAACTAGCACAGAAATTTATGACTATTTAAAACTGTTGTTTGCGCGTCTCGGCAAAACTTTCTCTCCCATTTCAGGCGAGCAAGTTAAACATGACACTACCTCCACGGTCATTGATTTTCTTCAAAAAAAAGATGGTGAACGAATTTTGATATTGGTCTCCCTTTCCAAGCAATGGAATCCCAATGCATTGCTGCAAAAAGGTTTCTCTAGGGTTTGGAATGGAAAGGAATTGATTGCTATCGATGAATGGCTAGAGGGTCAAGCAATCCCAACACATCTCATGATAGATCGCTGGGTGGTTGCCCAAGATGACGAAGGAGAGTGGAACAGAATTGCGGATTCCATCGAGTCCGCATTCAATGAAGGAGAAGGTGAATTCAGTGTTTATGAATACAACAAAAACAAATACCACCACTTTTCCAATCGCTTTGAAAAAGATGGGATGAGCTTTGAGATGCCCAGCGTTAATTTCTTCTCATTCAACAACCCTATTGGAGCTTGTAAAAAATGCGGCGGTTTTGGGAGCATTATTGGCGTAGATGAAAATTTGGTAGTGCCTGATAAAAGATTAAGTGTATACCAAGATGCCATTGTTTGTTGGAAAGGTGAAAAAATGAGTGAATGGAAAGAGCAACTCATCGCTGGATCAAAAAAAGCGCAATTCCCAATACACAAAGCATACAAAGATTTGGATAAAAAGGAGTGGGATATGCTTTGGAATGGCACATCCTATTTCCATGGCATTTATGAGTTTTTCCAATCATTGGAACGTGAAGCTTATAAAATTCAATACCGTGTCATGCTTTCCCGTTACCGGGGCAAAACAAGTTGTCCTGAATGTGAAGGAACCCGATTGAGAAAGGATGCTGGATACGTAAAAATCCACGAGAAGAATCTGATGGAATTGGTTCAAATGCCCATAAACGTGCTCAAACAATTTTTTGATCGCATCCCCTGGAGCAAACACGATTGGGAAATTGGAAAAAGAATGGTGACCGAAATTCAGAACCGACTTCAATTCTTGATGGATGTTGGTTTAGAATATCTGACGCTAAATCGTCTATCAAGTTCGCTCAGTGGTGGTGAAAGTCAGCGCATCAATTTGGCCACCAATCTAGGTTCTTCATTGGTAGGTTCCATTTACATTTTAGATGAGCCCAGTATAGGTTTGCATCCCAAAGACAC
>JBEISW010000258.1:0-3368 GCA_040375215.1 Crocinitomicaceae bacterium
ACATCAACCATGGTCATGTCCATGCATACGCGACCTACAATTGTGCAGCGCCTACCATTAACCCAAACGCTTCCCTTGCCATTGCTCAATAGTCTTGGCAGTCCATCAGCATAACCAACTGGCAAAACGGCTAGTTGAATAGAACTTGAATGTGCCTCACTTCTACCATATCCAATTGATTCTCCGGGACTAACTAGTTTCAATTGAGAGATGTGGGTCCTCCAAATACATGTAGTCTTTAAATGCAACTGGTGTTCTTGATTGGAGCTTGAACCATACAACCCAATACCCAACCTCACCATATCCAATTGCGCTTCTGGCCAACGCTCAATAGCACCTGAATTGGCCGCGTGGGCCAATACTCCAGGATTCAATGATTTGGCTTTTGATACAACAGCTTCAAACTTTGACAACTGAGCACGCGTAAAGTCATCATGCTGCTCATCCTCAGATGCGGCTAGATGAGTCAATACAGACAACAAGTTCACATCACTTCTTTGTTTGATCAATTCAGCTACCAGTTCCCATTCTGAAGGCTCAATACCCAAACGACGCATTCCTGTATCTATCTTGACATGTATATTCAATATTTTATGCGGGTCCACCACATCTTTTTGGCGAATCATTGCACGAAATGAATCCAAAGAATAAACTTCTGGCTCGAGATTATAATCCAATAAAGCTTTTACACTTTGCTGTTCAGGATTCATGATCATAATGGGCAACGAAATACCTGCCTGACGCAAGGCGACACCTTCATCGACATAGGCAACCCCGATGTAATCTACGTGCTGAAAGGCTTGTGATTGAGCTATGCCAACGGCTCCTAGTCCATAGGCATCAGCCTTGATCATGACCATCATCTTAACATGCGGATGCAAAAGAGAACGATAATAATTCAAGTTGTGTTGTACAGCCTCCAAATCAATCTCCAATCTGGTCAAATGATTCTTTGCTTGTAATCGATGAACAATTTCTTCGAACTTGCTTTTCCGGGCCCCTTTGATCAGAACTACGGAACGAGCCCATGAATCATTATTTAAGTTGTTCAGAAAGTCAACAACACTGCTATAGACCTCAGTACCCTGTGGCGAAATCCTACTCCATTGATCTCCAATCAAAATTATTCTGCTCCAAGAATAGGCCTGAAACTCTTGCCGAATCAAATCATACTGAAGTGATTCAGACTGCGGTAAATCTGACAAAATCAAAACATGAGGGTGGTCTTTTTGAATTCGCCACACATCCTGCATGGCCAATTTCAATGAAGAAACATCAAAAGAGTAAGCGTCATTGATGAGAATAGAATCGTCTATTCCTTCTACTTGCTCCATTCGCATGTCCAACGCAGAGAGGCTTACAACACCAGCTATGGCCTGCTCAATGGGAACACCCAGTTGCAAGGCCGTGACCAGAGCAGTCATGGCATTGCCACATTCAATATCAGATACAAAAGGAAAAGTTACCGTAAACATTTCACCCTTCCAGGTCACCTCAGCTTGACGCAAAGTTGCAGTTTTTACCCAATTTACTTTCCAATGGCAATTCTGACCTTTGCCCCAATTCAAGAACATATCATTCTCAAACTCCATTTCAGGAGAAACAATCGGTATTGTGTTTTGAAACAACTTCATTTTCTCAGAAAGTAAGGCCTCTTGATCTGGAAAATTAGTCAAATGCGCATATCCCAAGTGTGTAAAAACACCTAAAGTGGGCCTAATCATTTCGCGCAAACTATCCATTTCATTGGGCATTGAAATACCTGCCTCAATGATGGCCAACTGATGTAGTTCATTGATCTGCAACAATGACAATGCAACTCCCAACTGTGAATTATAGCTTCTGGGACTTCTGCAAATATTAAAATGTGCACTGCACAATTGATTCAACCACTCCTTGACCATGGTCTTGCCATTGCTTCCGGTAATGCCAACCACTGGAATATTAAATCGCTCCCGATGATGGCGGGCTAGCAATTGCAAAGCTGCCACAACATCCTTCACTACGATTTGTGCGCATGACACACCCTCCATTTCTCGTTGTACTACAGCACAAATCAATCCTTTATCCGCAGCCAACTTGACGTAATCATGACCATCCGCTAAATCAGTAGCAATGGCAAAAAATAAAGTTCTATTTGGTAGACCAATATTTCTGGTGTCAATAGAAAATTCTGTAACTACCCCCTGATCATTGCCTATGGTAGGAGCTTTCAAGATTTGGGCAATTTCAACAAGGGTATAACCCATCATGACTCATTGGACTTTTTGTTCTTCATGCGTTCCTGAAAGGCCTGTCTGGACAAAGGAACATATTTATCCTTCTCACCCAACTGAACCAAGCTTTCCTCATCCGAAAAACGGTAGGAGTGGTTGGCAAGCTCTCCAGTATCCACACAAATGGCATGTACCTTAGTAACATATTCCGCTATGGCCAAAAGTTGGGGCATAGGTCCAAAAGGTCGGCCCAAATAATCCATATCCAAACCTGCAACAATTACCCTAATCCCGGCATTGGCCAAGTGATTGCATACCTCTACAATTCCTTCATCAAAAAACTGCGCTTCATCAATACCTACTACATCCACATCAGAAGCCAAGAAAGGAATCTGTGATGAGTGCGGCACTGGTGTGGACCTGATGGATGTCCCGATGTGACTGATCACTTGATCATCACTGTAGCGTGTGTCCAAAGCCGGCTTAAAAATCTCCACTTTTAGTTTGGCAAATTCAGCCCTGCGCATGCGGCGAATGAGCTCCTCCGTCTTTCCACTAAACATTGAGCCGCAGATCACCTCGATCCAGCCCCGTGTTCTTCCTCTATTGGAACCATTCTCCAAAAACATAGCCTTCAAAGGTAGCATAAAATTGCGGGGGATTTCGTAGGTTTGTGGTCCAAATTAGAATTGATTATGGGTCGCATATTTGAGAAGAGAAAACACAAAATGTTTGCACGATACGACAAGATGGCAAAGGCCTTTACACGTATTGGAAAGGAAATTGCCATGGCCGTTAAATCTGGAGGACCTGATCCCGCCTACAACCCAAGATTGAGACAATGCGTAATCAATGCCAAAGGGGTTAACATGCCCAAGGACCGAGTTGAAGCTGCCATCAAACGCGCAGTCAGCAAGGATGCCAGCAACTATGAAGAAGTTGCGTATGAAGGGTATGGACCATTTGGGGTTCCCATTTTTGTAGAGACGGCCACAGACAATCCCACCAGAACCGTTGCCAATATTCGTTTGTACTTCAACCGCGCAGGCGGTCAAATGGGCAATAGCGGATCCTTAAGTTTTGTATTTGATCGCAAAGGTGTTTTTCGGCTGGATACCTCAGCGCATACGTCATGGGAAGATTTGGAAATGG
>JBEISW010000119.1:0-6747 GCA_040375215.1 Crocinitomicaceae bacterium
GGTAATTACAGCGTTGAAATTTCAGACTTGGGTCAATGCGGCTCTGTACAAAATTTTTCTTTTGTTGTATTACAAAACAACAGTATAAACATTAACATATCAGCAAGCTCTACCTCTATTTGCGAAGGTGAAAGTGTAACGCTTACAGCCAACGGAGGAAGCAACTACACTTGGACTTCAGATCCAACCCTCAACAATACCAGCGGTTCTGTGGTTATAGCAATTCCAAATATCACCACTACCTATACCGTTGAAGATAACTCCTCAGGCTGCATCAACACAGCCACTATCACTATTGATGTCAACAACTACCCAATAACAACGTTATCTTATAATGCACCCGTTTGCGAAGGTCAAAATCTAAATTTGACTTCTAGTACAACAACAGGAAATTTCTTATGGAGTGGACCAAATGGTTTCAGCAGCGTTTTAACTTCACCTTCATTGACAAATGTTACACAAAATCAAGCAGGAAACTACACGCTTCAATTAACCCAAAACAATTGCACCGCGAATTTCACCCTTCCTGTGATTATTGACACTCCAACGCCAGTCACCATCAATTCAGCAGGTCCATTCTGTCCCAATGATGGTTCGGTGGATTTGGTTTCTGCAGCAGAACCTGGTGTTTGGTCTGGAACTGGAATCACCAATACCAGCTCAGGTATATTTGACCCTTCTGCGGCCAACATCGGCAATAACAATATTGTATTTCAAAGCAACAATTACTGCACTGCTCCCGCAAGTTTGGTCATTAGTATACAACCCATTGGAGATGCCAGCATCACTCCTATTGGCAACATTTGTGAAGACAGTTCGCCATTGCAACTGCAAACAATCACACCTGGAGGCCAATGGACAGGAAACGGAGTTACTTCAGCAGGAGTTGTTCAACCTGCAATGTTGGGTCCAGGAAGCTACCAAGGCATATACACACTTTCAGGAAATTGCGGCACATCCGACATACTTAATTTTGTCATTAATAGCAACCCAAGTCCTTCGATAAGTGTAAGCAACAATCAAGTTTGTATTCCATCTGAGGTCCAATTGAATGCCAGCAATTCTTCCAGTAGCTGGCAATGTGAATGGTGGGTGGATGGCATCCTGGTTGGAACAAACTGCAACAATCAAGATTTTTTGGTTGATCAATTGAATTGTATCAATGTACAACTTCTTGTTACGGATGGAGCAGGATGCGCAGGCAGTAACATTGAACCCAATTTAATATGCGGTCAAATGCCACCGGTAGCCTCTTTCACCTCTAACCCAGAGAAACCAGTTGCAACTGACAATGCCATTGAATTTATTGATTTGTCAAGTAACGCAACAACTTTGCTTTGGGAAATCCAAGGCGAAAATTTCACAACCCCTGCAGTAGAATACCCAATAACGGGCACTGAAGAATCCATTCAGTTGTGTTTAACGGCCATCAATGCAATAGGATGTGAAGACAAGACATGTAAAATTATCAACATACCGGATGATTATGGTGTGTATGTTCCGACTGCTTTCACGCCCAATGAAGATGGTTATAATGATGGATTTGGTCCAGTACTTTACAATCTTCCTTTGGATGAGTTGAATTACGAGTTTGCCATCTACAGCAGGGATGGAGAGCAAGTATTTTTGAGTAAGAATCCCAAGCAAAAATGGCATGGAAATAAGGATGGAGGTAATGTTTATGTGCTTCAAGACAGCTATGTGTGGGTACTCCAACTCAATTTGCCTGGTGCAGATGAGCGCAAGATTTACAGAGGAGATGTAAAAATTTTGCGATAAAAATGAAAAACCATTTTTTTTGAAAGGGTGACTCGTATTATCTTTGGCGCGGAGAGTTGGCAGAGTGGTCGATTGCGGCAGTCTTGAAAACTGTTGACTGTAACAGGTCCGGGGGTTCGAATCCCTCACTCTCCGCCAGAAAACATCAATGCCCCATTAGGGGCATTTTTTATGGGGTGATGAGCCAAGTATACTTGAGCGAATCGAACCCGTAAAAAATGAATGCACGCAGTGCGCATTGATGTTTTCAGAAGCCTCCCCAAAAAGGGAACAGCGAAGCTAATCCCCAAGGAGAAGAAAGAGCATTCTCATTCAGCTCTCTTTCTCACTCTAAAAATGATTCGCAGCGCATCACCCCAACAATCCCTTCATCTTCTTAGCGATAAAATTGGTTGCAAATGTTGGCGCCAATCGATACAAGAAGTTCATGAATTTAGAATCGCTCCCTACATAAATGCGCAGCTCATTTTTCTCAATTCCTTTTAGTATCATCTGAGCCGCTTCAGGCGATGAGAGCGTTTTGTAATCGCTTGCCTTAGCTCCCTTTGGCATCTCCATATGAACACCTGAATTGGCTGTTATATTGGTGTTGATCGCTCCAGGGAAGACCACGGACACCTTAACATTTGTGTCTCTCAATTCAGCGTACAGCCCTTCCGATAAAAGCTTTACAGCGGCCTTCGATGCGCCATAAACACTTTGACCTGGAACAGGCAAGAAACCGCCCATGCTCGATACATTGATGATATGCGCTTCTGGACGCAACAGCAAATGCGGCAGAAATACTTTGATCATTCCCAATAACCCAAAAAAGTTGACATCCATGACACGATGAATGGCCTCAAAACTCAAATCATTGACGCGCACAAAAGGTTGAATGATTCCGGCATTGTTGATGATGGCATCTACACATCCATGAGCCGCAATGACCGCTTGGGGTAATTGTGCAATTCCATCTTGATCAGCAATATTGAGGACGTGCGAACTGCAATGATCTGCGTTCTCATTCAATAAAGCCAACGTTTCCTTCAGGGTGTCTGCATTTAAATCAACCGCAGCTACCCTAGCACCCTTTTCAACTAGCTGCAAAACCAACTCTCTACCCATTCCGCTTCCAGCACCTGTTACAACAAAAACCTTATCCTTGAAAATCATACTTTTTTTGTTGAAGGTACGCATGTTTCAGGAGACTAACCTTGCAATACTTTTCTGGATGCCAAATGAAACAAATTCAGATCAAATGCACTGTTTGCTATCCTCCCTGAGCCACGCATACATAAAATCCCAATCCACCTCATCACCAAATTGATATCGGTGTTGAATGGTCGCCTCTTTTCGAAAACCAAATTTCTCAACCAGTTTGTAGGAAGCAGGATTATCGATGGCAATAAAAGCTTCAATTCTTCTCAATGCCATTTCCCGCATGCCATACTCTAGGACTGCCTCCATGGCCTCTGTCATTATTCCCTTTCCTCTATCCCTCTCTTCTTTGAGCATGTAAAAAATCTCAGCCCTTTGGTGCTGCTTAGCCCAAGAATGGTAACCGCACCATCCCAATATTCTGTTGTCTTCTTTGGCAACCAATTGAAAGAACTGAATGGTTAAATTGTAAGTGCTGTAGCCTCCTTTGTAACGGTTTTTCTCTACCATCAACTCATCCGTGTTTTCAAGACCAAGAAGATCCATAATCACATTGTCCTCAAGTGAAAATAAATGATGATACGATTCCTGATTAAAGCCTCTTAAAATCATTCTAGGGGTATCTAACAGCGTATTGAAAATCATACTCAATAATAGAACAAAACATTCAATGGGTGCTCATATTTCATCATTATACAGAACCATACGTTAAACGTTAACAGAAACTTATCTTACTCGACAAAACAATTTGAACTACTTTCGAAACATGGCCAATGACAACTCATCCAATTGGATTTATTTACTGCGCAACACGCAACAGCACCATGTTCACCTAAGTGCTTTTGCTGATCAGAAGGCAAATATCATTATTGCCAGCAACAGTATTATTTTTTCACTCACCTTGTCGAAAATGGAATTGGCACAACAATTTTGGGGTGCTTGGGCATTACTGATTACAGCCGTGTTGTCAATAGTTACCGCTCTTATAGTTGTAGCACCATTAAGCCTGCCCAAAAAAAGACCCAATGACGATAGCGATCATTTCAACATTCTCTTCTTCTCTCATTTTGCGGCATTGGATCATGATGATTTTCAGGATAAAATGAAAAATATCATGTCTTCCAAAGACGAGGTTCAATATGCCATGGTTAGGGATATTTATCAGATCGGAAAAATCTTGAACACTAGAAAGTATCCGTTCCTCAAATTAAGTTCAGGAATATTTATAGGAGGGTTAATTGTATCGTTGCTTTTATTTGCTATTCAAATCCTACTCTTCTAATGGCACAAAAGACGTAGCACTTTCAACTTAATCTTTGTATCAATCGCTGCAAAAGCACATTCTGTGTGATGGTGGCTATGGACATGGCTTGGTTCAATAAATGATCTTTCTGTCTAGCATCATTTTGAAGGGCTAAGCTGAAAGACATTAAATCCCATGCGGTAGATGCCAATAAAGCACTGTGCCAATCTCGTTTAAAACTTTTCAATTCACCAGAATTAATCCAACCTAGCTTAAAGGCAGCAAATTGCAGTATGGACTGAAACTCATAATCTAAAGTATCCATTTTCAAAACTCTCAACACTTCATCCTTCAAAGGGTCATTGCGCATCATCAATTCTTCAGCACCGATAAACAGAAAAGCTTTTACAATCCTTCCTGACCAAGCCATCCGGAATGGTACATGGTCAATTTCACTCAAATGGCGCATACCCAAATCCAAATACCCATTCAACTCCAATTGAGATAATCCTTTGGAAAAATGTTTATGATAAAGAAAATTAATGAAGAGCCTTGATAGCAAGTGGGCAGAGTCCATATATTCAGGCTTAATACAATCATCAAATTCTTTTCTAAACGTCCTCTTTGGGATTATTCCCCAACGACCACTCTCAAAATATTTGTTGATGGCATACTCTTCACAAAAGAAACGTTCTTGCCGAGATACGTTTTTCATCAAATAGATACGCTCAAGCGCATCCAAAAAGTAATTACCCTTATTGTCTTCATCTACAAAAAAATGAAAGAACAAAAAGCGTGATTTTTCATCATTCTCTATGGCATTCAAAAAGGATTTTGACTTTTCACCTTGCAAACGAAACTCCATGCCCAACATTTGTATCAATCGCATATGCGGCCTAGAAAGTGGAACGAACTGAGAAAATATTTGGACAAATGTTTTTGGATCATTTGACTCAAATGCCGCCAGCGCCAAAGATTCATTTAGTGCTTGTTGCATGTATTGTTGATCATTACTGGCCCAATGTTTCTCGAAATCGAAAACATCTTGATAGCCCAAGAAATGGGCAATAGCATTGATGTTATATAGATAAGGTTTGGTAGTAGATGCAAAAAAACCAGCTAGGCGTGAAATGGTATGTGGAGAAATCTGATAACCCCTGACATGCATGCATTTCGCGATATCTATGGCATCACTGTGAGCCATCAACTTAATACCTGATTCAACTTGCAATTTCTCCAAAAGTTGAGATTTGGTATCATCTCTGAGTTTATATGTAGGCTTTGGCATACTTGTATCAAAAGTATGAATCATTTAAATCAAAATGAATAACCATTGGAAAAAGGAAATCGAATCACATCGTTTGTGCGCATTTAGAAACACCCAACCAACCACCAATACAATGGCATACCTAGAGTCAAATTTACTGGAAACGTTATCCCCAGCGCCATCGGCACATACAATCCCGGATCTGCCTTAGGAGCCGCCAAGCGCATGGCTGCTGGCACGGCAATGTATGATGCACTAGCCGCCAAAACTGCAAACACAAACCGATTGGCCACATCTGATGTTACCCATTGACTGCATATCGCGACAACAGTTCCATTGACCAACGGTATCAAAATTCCAAATACAGTCAACCATCCTCCATACTTTTTGAATGCTGAAAAACGTCGAGCAGTGACCATGCCCATATCCAACAAAAACAATGACAGAAACCCCTTAAAAATATCCGTTGTAAAAGGTTTTATTCCTTCGGCCTGCCTTTCATCTGCAAGAAACCCAATCAACAAACTTCCCATAATCAACAGCACACTTCCATTCGTGAATGCGTGATTAAATACTTTGCCTAATGTTAAACCATTGGACTTCCCAGCTCCGTAAATGGTTAACAATGCAACCCCAATCATGATGGCTGGTGACTCCATTAAGGCCATTACTGCAACCATGTGTCCACCGCTTTGCATATTATGAAATTCCAAAACGGACATCGCAGCAACAATGGTCACCGCGCTCACTGATCCATAGGATGCCGCTACAGCAGCAGCATTTTGCACGTCCAATTTCAACCGCAATAGATAATAGGTATAAATCGGAATGATCGTTGAAAGCGCTATTCCCATCAACATGGACGTCAACACTTCTTGATTGATCTCCTCATGCGCCAACTCCTGCCCTCCCTTGAAACCAATAGCAAATAAAAGATAAAGAGAAATGAACTTACTGGACGAGCTTGGAATCTCTAAATCACTTTTCAAAATAACGGCAACCACTCCCAAAAGAAAAAACAAAATGGTTGGATTGGACATATTCAATAAAATTTCTTGAAATCCCATATCACCTGCTTTTTAAATGTAAAACCGTCAAAAAACCAATAACTCCAACACTCTGAAAAGACATGGCGTTCACCGCATTTGCCTCAAAACATCCAAGCCCAAAAAAATCATACTCAAAAGCAGTAGACCTGTTATGGTAATATTCATCAACCATTTTCGATTCATGCTGCAAATTTGAACCAACTTATTTCATAATTTTTATTTATATTCTTTATTTAATATATTTGAATTAATTATGAACTTTACTTTAC
>JBEISW010000328.1:0-2389 GCA_040375215.1 Crocinitomicaceae bacterium
ATTGTCTTTTATACCATCCAAACAAACAGCACTGGGTGCTTGGGTATATGTTTTGAATTGGTTCTTTTTTGTTGGATTGATTATTTCAAGGTAAAAAAAAACGCAACCTTTCGATTGCGTTCTTTCTTATTTGTTTAGGTAATGAAGTCCGAAATATTAAGCGATGCTCAATTTCTTCTCCAAATCTTCTAGGTACTTTCTGAAATGCTTATCTGTCTCCTGTAGGTTGTTCACTGTGCGACAAGCATGTAAAACTGTGGCGTGATCTTTACCTCCACAATGTGCTCCAATACTAGCCAATGAAGATTTAGTCATCTTCTTAGCAAAGTACATCGCAATTTGACGCGCTTGAACAATCTCACGCTTGCGTGTTTTGCTCTTCAGCAATTCAATCGGCAAGTCGAAATAATCACAAACCACTTTCTGGATGTAATCAATGCTCACCTCTCTGGCTGTATTCTTGACAAACTTATCAATCATTTGACGCGCCAATTCCAAGTTGATATTCTTCTTATTCAAAGAAGATTGGGCAATCAAAGAAATCAAAGCTCCTTCTAACTCACGAATATTGGATGTTATGGAGTAACCAAGATATTCTACAACATCTTCAGGTAATTCAATACCATCTGCATACATCTTCTTGCGCAAAATTTCAATTCGCGTCTCCAAAGATGGAACTTGTAAATCTGCACTCAAACCCCACTTGAAGCGAGACAATAAGCGCTGCTCCATTCCTTGCATTTCAACAGGTGGCTTATCACTTGTTAAAATGATTTGTTTTCCTGTTTGATGAAGGTGATTGAAAATATGGAAGAAGACATCTTGCGTCTTTTCTTTTCCGCTGAAGAACTGAACATCATCAATAATCAAAACATCCATCATTTGATAGAAATGAGAGAAGTCATTAACACTATTGTTTTTAACCGCCTCAATAAATTGGTGGGTAAAGATGTCTGAACTAACATACAAAACTGTTTTCTCAGGATTCTTGGCCTTAATTTCTAAACCAATGGCATGAGACAAGTGGGTTTTACCCAAACCAGTACCTCCGTATATCAACAACGGATTAAATGCAGTACCTCCAGGCTTATTGGCCACTGCGAAACCAGCACTGCGTGCTAGACGATTGCTATCTCCTTCAATGAAATTTTCAAATGAGTAATTGGGATTCAAATTAGAATCTACTTGAATCTTTCTCAATCCAGGAATGATGAACGGGTTCTTGATGCGCGCCTCACTCATGTCCAAAGGCATGCTCACAGGCGTATTCTTTACGGCTTTGCGATCACTCGTTGGAACTTTGATGGTATAGGGGTGATTGTTGTTGTCCATAATAATGGAGTACTCCAATCGACCTTCTGTTCCCAATTCTTTTTTAATAATTTTCTTTAGAAGTGTTACATAATGTTCTTCCAACCATTCGTAAAAAAATTGAGAGGGTACTTGAATGGTCAAAACGCTGTTTTCCAATTTAACGGGTTTGATGGGTTCAAACCAAGTTTTAAATCCTTGTGGACTAACGTTGTCTTTGATGACTGCTAAACAGTTGTTCCAAACTTGAAATTGATCCTTTTTGGATGGCATAGTATCTTTAGGTAATAAGTAGTAAATGTTTGTTTAGGTGGTCAAGGTTATTCACACTGACTAGGCAAAAAAAGGAATAAAAAAGTGAAAAAAAAAAATATTTAGCCTTGATTTGTTGGATTTTTTGATTATGTAGATTTATCAAGGGTTTCAGAGTGTTTTTCAGTTGAAAAATAAATAAAAAAAAAGCTTGGAATAAGATTGATTTTAGCTTATAATTTTGGCTCTATATGATCAACCATTCTATTTCCATTCGTGTGCGTTATGCTGAAACGGACGCCATGAATTTTGTCTATTACGGAAACTACGCTACTTATTATTAAGTTGCTCGAGACGAGTTGATGCGACAATTGGGGCTAAGTTATCGAGCCATTGAAGAAATGGGAATATGGATGCCTGTTGTAGATTTTCACATTCAATATTTTAAGCCTGCTCAATACGATGATGAAGTTGTTATCAATGTGAAAGTGGATGAACTTCCATCATCCCGAATGATTTTTAAATACGAAACCTTATTGGATGGTGTTTGCATCAATCAAGGAGAAACAACCTTGGTATTTGTCAATGCGGAAAGCAAAAAGCCACAACGTTGTCCTGAAATTCTAACTGAAAAAATCAAGGCGCATTGGTCAACACCTATTCAATAATTAACCTACCTGAATCTTCTTGCTGTTTTTCTATTTGATTGGGTGTATTTATCAAAATCAAATTTCCTTTGTTTTGAAATACAACATACAAATACTCCTGAGCATTAGCATAAATGTCTTGAAAGCTATTGTGGTTTACATTTAGGTATTGTGCTTTC
>JBEISW010000103.1:0-7171 GCA_040375215.1 Crocinitomicaceae bacterium
AAAAATGCACACCGTACTTCATGCCTCTTTCGCTTTCAGCGGGGTAAAAGTTTTCACAGAATTTCATGATCATCACCTCGCGCATCTCGAATTCACCGCTCTTACCCGGAAGGAAGTGTTTGTTATTTGGGACAAAAACCAAAACACGCTGACCATCCATTGGCAATTGATCTTTTACATTAATCCAATCCTGTGACATGGCTTATCTACCTTGGAAAATGGGTTTTCTTTTTTCTAAAAAAGCTTGTACACCTTCTTTATGATCCAGGGAGTTGCTAGCTTCTAATTGGCCGTCCAACTCATTTTCTAATTGCGTCGGCAAATCAGATTGCATGCTTTTTTGCAGCGCGAATTTGGTTAGTGCCAGTGCTTTTGTTGGCATATTGGACAACTGGGTGGCTAGTGCTTGTATGGCTTCATTGAATTGTTCATCATTGACACTTTGATAAATCATTCCCATTTGCATGGCCTCATCTGCGCTGATTTTATCGCCCAACATCATTTGCGCCAATGCTCTCTGATAACCAATGAGTCTAGGTAAGAAATAAGTGCCACCGCTATCGGGAATCAATCCAATTTTGGAAAAAGCTTGAATAAAGGAAGCGCTTTGCTTGGCGATTACAAAATCACAAGCCAATGCAATATTGGCTCCGGCACCAGCAGCTACTCCATTGACAGCAGCAATGACGGGCTTGGGCATTTCTGTTATGCGCAAAATAGAAGGGTTGTAACCTTCTTCAATGATTTTTTTTAAACCTGGACCATTGGGGTCAATGGCTTCTTGTAGATCCTGACCAGCACAAAAGGCTTTGCCCTCACCTGTGATGATAACGCATCTGATATTTTCATCTGAGCTAGCTTCTTGTAAAGCAGCATTGAAAGCATCCGCCATTGGACGGTTGAAACTATTGAACTTATCTGGTCGATTCAAAGTGATGGTGGCTATGCCTTGATTGATATCGTAATTGATCATTTTTTGTTGTAATAAGATTCTCTTCCTTTGATTAGTCTCCAAAGCAATTGTTGCAGCATTAATAGAAACGCTGAAAGCATAAGAATGCCAGTGTACATGGCTTTGATGAGTTGTGTCCAATTTTGATCACCCAAGGCTTTCATCCAAAAGGCAGAGCCCAGCAGAATTATAGTCATACCCAAAACTGCAATCATAAAATTCCACCAGGGCAAATAAGCATCTTTCCACTCATTGCATCTGGCCGTAATGACAACAGCTGCAATTTCTGCCATCATCATTCCAGGGAGTGATAACAATGCTTTGACTGAATAACCTTGAAAATATACAGCAATCAAAATGATGGTCAATTGAAAAAGCAATAGGGAGGCTAGTGCCTTTCTCCAATTGAGCGTAAGCGCCACCAAAGTAATGCCGGCCCATTCAAAAGGAAGTATGGGCAAGCCTTCCCAACGGTTAGGGATGAGGTAAAATAGTCCCATAACCACTGCGCCTAGACTGATTTTTCCCCAGACATCAATGGTGGATGAAGGGCTGATTTTGATTTCGTAATCCAACATGACACAAATATAGGAGTAATGATTGGAACCTCCGTTAGCGGGGACGTTTCCAATAAGCCATCAATGATGTAAAGGACATGATGGTAATGCTTGAAGTGGGCATGAGTATGGCCGCTATCAATGGATGCATTTGTCCTTGAACGGCAACAGATAGGCCTATTATGTTGTACAATAGGCTAATTCCAAAACTCCATCGGACAATGCTTTGTTGGTCTTTTGCATATTGAATGATCTGAGGGATTTTATCAATTTGTCTTCCTTCAATAATCATGTCACAGGATGGAGAAAAGCCAAAGGCATCTTCAGTGATGGCTATGCCGACATCTGCACAGGACAGTGCTCCTGCATCGTTAAGGCCATCACCGATCATGACTACTTTTTTGTTTTGTCCTTGAAGTTGTAAAATGTGATTTCTTTTTTGTTCTGGACTCAATCCATGAAATGGATGGCAACCTGCAGGTAGAATAGACAATATTTCAGTAGAGAATTTTATGGGGTCTCCGCTTAGAACGGTTTGTCCAAATGACTCGTTCAGTTGTGTCAGAACCTTCTTCATCCCTTTCCTGATGGGATGATGGAGTAATATTGTTCCAATGATATTGCCATTACAACTGATGTAAGCATTGATATTGTTGAGCGCTTTCACACCAACCCACTCTGCATTTCCTATTTTGTAAAACTGACCATTGATCATAGCGGAAATTCCTTTTCCCGGCTCATCTATAAATTGTGAAACAGGAGTATACTGATGGTAATTTTTTGTTTTATTGCACAACGATTGACTGATGGGGTGGGTAGATTGCTGTGCCAAAATATGAACGGCTGGAAGGTGATTTGATTCTGGTTGTAGCTTCCATTCTACTTGAACATCTTTGGTGGTAATTGTACCTGTTTTATCCCAAGCTATATAATTGGCAGATGCTAATGTGTCTAGTACACGAGCGTTTTTCGCATGGCATCCGATTTTACTCAATTGGTAAAGTGCAGCTCCTTGCGTAAATGCAGATGAGAGCAAAAGCGCGCAAGGGCAGGCAACAATAAGTATGGTGGTTGCGGCATGCAATCCTCGGTTCCAATCTAATTTGAACCAGTAAACAAAAGACAAAACAGTTAAGCCCAGTAAGAACAATGTGAAATGATTGGCCCATCGGTCTACCCACGTCTGTTTTATTTTGTTCTTTTCTGAGGTATTGTCATTCCAAAGGTTAATCAAATAGCTGTGTTCTACTTTTTGATTGGCGCGCATGATAAATGTCCCGCCCATTTGTTTTCCACCGGCAAATAGTTTGTCGCCACATTGAACAGCCTGTGGCCTAGATTCACCGGTTACAAAAGCGTAATCTATCAAGGCATGGTCACTCAGCAGTTCACCATCACATGGGATCATCTCACGGGAATGAATAATAAGTTCATCACCAGTATTGATTTCAGACAAAGCAATCCATTCCCTTTTTTTGTCTTTGATGCGCAACGAACTGATGGGGAAGAACGATTTGTAGGTTCGTTGAAAGTGAAGTCGATGTTGAGTAGATTCTTGGATGTATCTTCCAATGAGCATGAAGAAAATTATTCCAGTCATCGAATCTAGGTAGCCGGCTCCGGTTCCAGAAATGATTTCATAGATAGATCTCGAAAATGTGAGAAGTAAGCTCAGTACCAAAGGAGCGTCAATGGGAATGGTTTTGGCTCTAAGGCCTTGAATTGTTTTTAAAAAGAATGTTCTACCTCCCCAGAATAACGCTGGTGTGGCAAGGACAATATTGATCCATCTAAAAAGAAATGTCATCTCCTTGGCATCTGACATGTCCAAATGGAGATACTCAGGAAAACTGAGCAACATGATGTTGGCAAAGCAAAATCCACTAACAGCAATGGCGATCCAATAATCTTTCTGAATTTTTTTCCAAAATGAATTGTCTGCTTTTTCATGATCCAAGATAGGTTCATAACCAATATAGGTTAACCACTCCACCAATTGGCGAAGAGTGATAATTTGCGGGTTGTACTGAATGGCAACAGATTGTTGAGAGAAATGCACCCGGCTCTCTAGTATGCCGGCTTGGAGTAAATGAAGTTTTTCCAATAAGTAAACACAGGAAGCGCACTGTATGAAAGGGCTTCTGAATTGAATTAGATTTTTTTCATTGGAACGGAATTGAATATACTGTGCGGCTACTTCTGTGTTGTCTAGGTGACTGTATTTTTCAATGGAAGGAGCTTTGCTCAGTTTTCTTTTAGGATTGTCATAAAAAGAGCACATTTGATTTTGCTCCAGAAGCATGTAAACAGATTGACATCCATGACAACAAAATGATAAGTTGTTATGTGTTACAACAAGGCCACTGATTTTTTCACCGCAGTGGTAGCAATTCATGGTGGTTATTTCTTGCGGTCGAATTGTTCGCTGAGTTCACGACCTTGTTCATTTTGGTAGGCCAATGACCATTGGTCAGTCACTGTGGTTTCTAACCAGAGATTTCCACTCTTCCTAAAGACCTGAACAGATAGTCCAAAAGCATCCCAAAGCAATTGCTCTACATCTTGCACTGATGTCGTATCTTGAAATTCGATATGGTTGCGTTCAATCTTATCAGAGACATGGTGCATTTTTGGATTCTCTGTGATCATTTCTTTCTTGTGCGAGCCCTCGTGATGTTGATGTGACCTGCGAAAAAATTCCCATTTCAAATACGAGAAATGCTGCGCAAACGCTAGTTTTAAATCATTCAGCGTGGTCTCGGAAGTGATATCTATGGTTATGCGCATGGCAACTTTTCGTTTAAGTTGCGAATATCAGAAGTGGAATGAAAAGAAATGATGACCGATGTCAGTTACCAATTTGATTCACATCAAGAGGTTGCATTTTGCTCATGTTGCATTTGATAGAAATGATGATAGATTCCTTTTTTAGCAATGAGTTCTTCATGACTTCCACTCTCCATCACTTGTCCATTATCCAAGACCAATATCAAATCACAATGTTGAATAGAGGACACGCGGTGTGAAATGATGACGCTGGTTCTGTTCTGCATTCTTCGTTTGATACCTCGAAGTATTTTTTCTTCTGTCGCTGTGTCCACTGCAGATAGGCAATCATCCAAAAGTAAAATTTGAGGACTGGTGATGAAAGCACGCGCAATGGATATCCGCTGTTTTTGTCCACCACTGATGTTGATGCCTCGCTCTCCCAAAACAGTTTCCCATTGTTGCGGAAATTGCAGAATGTCTTGAAGAACACCTGCATCATCTGCAGCGGCAATCAAATCTTCTTGACTTGCATCATCTTTTCCAAAAAGAATATTGCTTTTGATGGTATCAGAAAACAAAAAAACTTCTTGCGGTACCCAACTGATGGATTTTCTTATTTGTATTAAATCCAATTGAGGAAGTGGAGTATTTTCAAATGCAATTTCACCATGGGTAGGGTCAAAGTTTCTGGTCATCAATTGGAAAAGTGTTGATTTTCCTGATCCTGTCTTGCCAATGATTCCCATAGATTGCCCCTGCTTTAATTCAAAGCTCACATTTTTCAAGGCTTTAATGCCAGTATCAGGATAAGTGTAGGAAACATTTTCCCATTTGATGTTTCCATGAATTGGTGAAGAAACAGTTGGATTGTTTTGAATGATGGGTTTTGCCTGAAGAAATTCATTGATGCGCGTTTGGCTGGCTTCTGCTTTCCGAACAAGACTGGTTACCCAACCAACACTGGCAAAAGGCCATGTGAGTTGATTGACATAAAATACAAATTGGACAATTGTCCCTACCGTTATAGCTCCTTTTTCTACCTGTGATGCGCCAATGTAAATGGTGAGAATGGTGCTGAGTCCAACCAATATGCTGATAACCGGCATAAACAAAGCATCTGATTTTACCAATTTCATCTGTAATCCCTTGTATTGATCACTTTCATTTTGAAAATCATTGGAAAGCTTTTTTTCTTTCCTAAAAGATTTGATGACACGGATTCCACTGAAAGTTTCCTGAACGATGGTTGTCAATTTGCTTTGCTGCCTTTGAACTTTCTCAGTGCGTTTATTAATGATTGTACTGACATAGAAAATACCCACCATCATGAGCGGCATGGGGGCCAAAGTATACAAGGTTAGCGTCGCATCGATGTTCCACATTACCCCTGCGCAAAGGACAATCAGGATGACCAAATTGATGGTGTACATAACAGCAGGACCCAAATACATTCTAACGCGATTGACGTCTTCGCTGATGCGGTTCATTAAATCGCCCGTTCTGTTTTGGCGGTAAAATGAAACATCCAGGTTTTGGTATTGCTGGTATATCTCATTCTTTAAATCATACTCAATGTGCCTTGACATCACAATGAGACTTTGTCTTTGATAAAATAGAAACAAACCTTTGATCAGGTATACAACGATGTAACCAGTGGCCAGTAGCAAACCGATGTAAAGGCTGTAATCTTTCCAATTTTGCGCATTCAGTGTGAGTGCATCTCCCCATCCGGTTAATGAACTTATCCAATGCAGCGATTCAGGGGTTTTTATGACAACATCATTTTTTTGAATTTGTTCTTGCTCGCGGATTAGTGTGGCAACAAAGTCAATTCCTTCACCGATAATTTGGGGGGCATAGACATTGAAAATATTGGTGAGTAGAATGAAAACAAAGCCTGCCATCATACGGCCTCTGTACTTCCATAAATACTTATTGAGGTAGGCGAGTGATTTCATTAAAATTCAAAATTCCAGGTTACGCTAGGTAAAATTGGGAATAGACTAACTTGGTAGGCTTTGGTTTGAAAAGTGCCTTGACTAAAGTCTCCTTCAGCTGCAAAATAGATGAAGTAAGGATTTCTTCTGTTGTAGAGATTGTAAATGCTGAAATTCCAACTGGAAATAAATACCCGGGTATTAAGGTGGGGATTTAGCCTAGCCGTTTCTTTTCTTTCGATGCTTTTTTTAGAAACCAAATTCAATGAGATATCAGCTCTGTGATAAGGCGCCATTCTGAAACTGTTTCGATCACCGTAGACATCAATGACATTGCCTTGATAGAAATACCGAGAGGTTGGCAATGTGATAGCGTTTCCAGTGGCGTATACAAAAACAAACCCTACATCTGCACGTTCATTGATTTTGTAGTTCATGACAAAATTGAAATCGTGCCTTCTGTCCCATCTGGAGGGAAATGGCCTTCCCTCATTGATATCGTCAAATTGACGCATTGTCTTGGCCCAGGTGTATCCAATCCAGCCCGTGAGGTCGCCTGTATTTCGTTTCAAAAAGAATTCAGCACCATAACTCCAGCCCTTTCCAAACCAAAGTAAATTATCAATGTTGTCGTTTACCGTCTGCGATGGGTCCGCGCCTTCTTGGTACTCGGAAACATTGAACATGTCTTTGTAATATATTTCAACACTGCTTTCCCATTTGTTTTCTTTGAAGTCACGGAAATATCCAATGCTGTATTGGTCAGAGAACTGCGGTTTCAATCTATCTGTGCTAGGCAACCAGACGTCTGTTGGCAGAGATGTTGGAGAAAAGCTATTGAGATGGATGTACTGAAAATTCCTGTTGTATCCAGCCTTGATACTAGCTCCTTCTTTGATCAAATATCTACCTGAAAGTCGGGGTTCAAATCCCCAGTAGTCTGCTACTTTCTCTCC
>JBEISW010000035.1:0-12133 GCA_040375215.1 Crocinitomicaceae bacterium
ATTCGGGTATCGGCCATGTAATGGTTCTTATAACCACCTTGCATGATTCGCCAACTCAGATCAATATCCTCACCGTACATGAAAAAAGCCTCATCCAATAATCCTACTTTATCGAGGGCAGTCTTGCGCATGAACATAAACGCACCAGATAGAATTTCTATCTCATGATTTTCATCTTTGGACAGATGTCCCAAATAGTAATGATTGAAATAGGCAGAACGCGGAAACAACTTGTAAAGTCCACTGATTTTGAAAAAAGAAGTAGCGGGAAATGGAATGCCTCTCTTGGATTCAGAAAGAAATTGTCCAGAGCCATCCACCATCTTGACACCCAAAGCACCGGCATCTGGTCTTTGATCCATAAAGGCAATGCACTTCTTGAAGGTATCCTCTTCTACAAGTGTATCAGGATTGAGTAATAAAATGTATTCACCCTTGGCCACACGCATAGCTTGGTTATTGGCCTTTGAAAAACCAACATTCTCTGTATTCACCATCAACTTCACCCAAGGGAATTTCTGCTGCACCATGGCAACAGAGTCATCCATGGAAACGTTATCTACAACAAAAACCTCTGCTTCAATACCCTTAATAGCCTGTTGCACGCTGTATAAGCATTGCTCCAAAAAATATTGAACGTTGTAATTAACAACAACTACAGACAGTTTCATTCTTATCGTTTCAACGTATTTTCATAGGGTGTTCGATGCACAATGCTTCTTCCCAGGGTTACTTCATCTGTGTATTCTAATTCGCCGCCAACAGCAACACCTCTGGCAATGTTGGATATTTTCACATCAACATGGGCCAATTTTTTATAGATATAGAAGGAAGTTGTTTCTCCTTCCATGGTTGCATTTAAAGCCAAAATGACTTCCTGAACTCCTTGGGTTTCTATGCGTGACAAAAGTGTAGCCATGTTCAAGTCTGAAGGGGCTATTCCATCCATGGGAGAAATTAGCCCTCCCAAAACGTGGTATACGCCGTTAAATTGCCCTGTAGATTCAATCGCCATTACATCTCTAATGTCTTGAACAACGCAAATGGTCTCTTTGCTGCGTGTTGGATTTTTGCAGATGTCGCAAGTATCATCATCACACAGTTGATGACAAGTTTGACAGGACTTGATGTTTTGCTTGGCCGCAACCAATGCCTGAGCAAAGTGATTTACTTCTTCCTCTGATTTTCTCAATAGATGCAACACCAAACGCATGGCCGTTTTTTTTCCAATGCCTGGAAGCGTGGCCATTTGTTCTGTTGCGTCTTCAATCCACTTGGATACGGTTTGCATGTTTCAAAGATAAGGTTTCCGCTATGCGCACTCCATCTATCGCAGCAGAAATAATACCTCCGGCATAACCTGCACCTTCGCCGCATGGATATAGATTGCTCATTTGTGGATGAGAAAGATGCTCTGCATCCCTTGGAATGCGGACAGGAGAGGAGGTGCGTGATTCAGGAGCCACGAGTATAGCATCTTCATGCAAATACGTCTTCATTTTTCTACCTACTTGCTCAAATCCTTTCTTTAAAGATTGCGCTATGAAAGGAGGTAAAATGTCATGCAAATTTTTGGAAACAACACCAGGTAAATATGAACAAGATGGAAGTTGGGTGCTGGTTTTGTTTCTTAAAAAATCCAACAACCGTTGCGCGGGTGCACGTTGCGTTTCTCCCGCTGCATGCCAACAGGCCCTTTCAACACTTTGCTGAAAACGCAATCCTGCCAATGGTCCATATTGATGAAAGGCCGGAATATCCTCCCATAAAACAGGAACAACAATACCCGAATTGGCCCATGGATTATTTCGCTTACTGGGCGACCATCCGTTGGTCACCACTTCCTCTTTGTCTGTAGCACATGGTGCAATGATGCCTCCCGGGCACATGCAAAAAGAATATACTCCTCTTCCCTCCACTTGCTCTACCCATGCATAGGCAGCGGGTGGCAATGGATCCTGTCTCAATTCGCAATGATACTGTTGGGTATCAATGACAGACTGGGGATGCTCAACCCTTACTCCTAAAGCGAAAGATTTGAATTGCACTTCCAAACCCTTGTTGTGCAATAATTCAAAAATATCTCTTGCACTATGTCCCGTTGCCAATACGATATCCTGAAAAGAAAATACATTTCCATCTCCGTCAAAAGCAGCTACATTATCATCTGCATTGACTTTAAAGTCAACAAATTTCTTAGAGAAATGAACTTCGCCACCGGAGGCAATGATTTGTTCTCGCATCAATGTGATTACTTGAGGCAACTTGTTGGTTCCAATATGAGGATGGCTCTCAACTAAAATATTTTGATTAGCTCCAAACTGCACCAACGCTTGAAGAATAGACTTGACATCGCCTCTCTTGGTAGATCGCGTGTAAAGCTTCCCATCCGAGTAGGTGCCTGCCCCACCCTCCCCAAAACAATAATTGGATTCAGGGTTAACCTCTTGATTTTTGGTAATCGCAGCCAAATCTCTTCTGCGCTGACGCACATCCCTACCCCGCTCCCAAATGATGGGCTTGATTCCCTTTTCAATCAGTTTCAAAGCACAGAAAAGTCCAGCAGGACCGGAACCAACGATCAATACATGTACTGACGAATCAGAAACATTGGGATAAACAACGGGCGACAAAGTCAAAGCCGTTTCATCGGGTTGATGAATAGCTACTTGAAGTCGAAAAACAGGCCGCTTTCGCGCATCAATACTTGATTTAACAATGGTGCTTGAGAAGTGAGATGGATTGACACCTGCCTTTTGGCAGGCCAATCGATGGATTTTCTGCAAATCCTCGCGCTCTTCTGGAGAGACTACTATTTCTATGGTTTCATTCATGTCAGTCTATTCAACCGAAAGCAACAAAGATAGGTCAATGACGTTCTAAGATTTCCTATCTTCGTTGCTTGATTATGGATAAAGAAATTGCCATCCCTTTTAAGCAAGGAAACCTCACCAAAGAGGAGTTATTGAAGCTTTATGAAGCCATCTTGCTTCCCAGAATGATTGAAGAAAAAATGTTGAGCCAACTGCGCTTGGGGAAAATTTCCAAGTGGTTCAGTTCTTTTGGTCAAGAAGCCATTTCTGTAGGCATTACAGAGGCCATGGAAAGTGATGAGTTCATTTTGCCCATGCACCGCAACTTGGGCGTTTTCACATCTCGCAAACTGGATCTGGAGCAATTGTTTGCTCAGTTTCAAGGGAAGAAAACAGGTTTCACAAAAGGAAGAGATCGTTCTTTTCACTTTGGCACCAAGGCGCATCATCTGGTTGGAATGATTTCCCATTTGGGCCCGCAATTGGGCATTGCAGATGGCATTGCTTTGGCACAAAAGTTAGAAAAAAATCCAAAAGGAACCGTGGTTTTTTCCGGTGACGGAGGGGCTAGTGAGGGCGATTTTCATGAGGCCTTGAACGTGGCTGCCGTATGGCAACTGCCTGTTATTTTTGCCATAGAAAACAACGCTTGGGGTTTGTCAACACCGAGCAATGAGCAATTCCGTTGCAAGCAATTCATTGATAAAGCCATTGGATACGGTATACCTGCAGAAGATGCCGTACAGATCAATGGAAATAATATCATTGAGGTTTATTCCACAGTGAAACGATTGCTTGAAAGCATTCGTGAAAATCCAAGGCCAATCATTCTTGAATTGATGACTTTCCGCATTCGCGGTCATGAAGAGGCCAGCGGAACCAAATACTATCCGCAAGGATTGATTGATGAATGGACGAAAAAAGACCCCGTAGATAATTTTGAAAATTGGCTTATAGAACAAAAATATGTTTCTATCAATGATGCAGAAGCCATGAGAGAAAGCATCAAGTTGAGAATCAACAATGCGCTGAAAACTGTCTACGCATTGCCCGAAATCACGCCAGATGAAGAAGAAGAGCAAAGAGATATTTTTGCCTCATTCACAGAGCCAGCTACAACTGCTGTTGGTACAAAGGTCAATATGCGATTTATCGATGCCATAACAGATGGATTAAAAGAGTCCATGAAGAAGCACGATAAACTGGTGTTGATGGGACAAGACATTGCAGAGTATGGTGGTGTTTTCAAAGTAACAGAAGGATTTGTAGAGGCTTTTGGAAAAGAAAGAGTCAGGAATACGCCGTTGTGTGAGTCGGCTATTGTAGGTGCCGGCCTTGGCTTGAGCATCAAAGGCTGGAAGGCCATGGTAGAAATGCAGTTCGCAGATTTTGTTACCTGTGGATTCAACCAAATCGTAAATAATTTGGCCAAGTTGCACTATCGATGGGAGGAAAATGCAGATGTCGTGGTTCGCATGCCATCAGGCGGAGGTGTTGCTGCAGGACCCTTTCACAGTCAAACCAATGAGGCTTGGTTCTTTCATGTACCCGGATTAAAGATTGCCTATCCAGCATTTCCTGAAGATGCCAAGGGATTGTTGTGTCGATCATTTGAAGATCCCAATCCTGTGCTATTCATCGAGCACAAAGCATTGTACAGAAGCATTGAGGGTGAAGTACCTGAAGGCTATTATTCATTGGAATTTGGCAAGGCACGAATCATACAAGAAGGAAGCAAAGCTACCGTTATCACATACGGACTGGGGGTTCATTGGATGATGGACTATTTGAAAAATAATCCATCAGATATTGAATTGATTGATTTGCGCACCTTATCTCCGTTGGATTATAATACAATATTCCAAAGCGTAAAAAAAACTGGTCGAGCATTGATTGTGCATGAAGACAACATGACTGGAGGAATCGGTGGAGAGATATCAGCACGCATCACCGAAGAATGCTTTGAATACTTGGACGCTCCTGTTATGCGTTGCGCCAGCATGGATACACCCATACCATTTAGTGCTGTTTTAGAATTGCAATATATGGCCAATAGGAAGTTGGTTGAAACCTTGGAGAAATTACTCAACTACTGAGTTGATTATTGAAACAAAAAAAGGCGACCATTCAGTCGCCTTTTTTATTTCAATTTGTCAAGAATTATCTCAAACCAAACACACCACCCATGTTGTAACGGATGCCTATTTCATGCGCTCCTTGAGAAAAGGCTGTTAAACCTGAAATGGTTCTATCATATGCATAGGCAATTCTGAAATTCTCGCTAACCAACCACTCTGCGTTTAAGATGAGCGCATCGCCAACACGATAGCCCGCTCCAACGCCTATCTTTTTGGTCCAAAAAGCCATTGTACCCAGTTCCATCATAGGAGAAACGTTCTCTGTCCACTTAATCAGAACATACGGTTTCAAATCCACCATCGGATTTACATTAACAATTCCACCAGCAGTTAAGAAACTATGCACTGATGCATATGCTGATTGTACGTCTCCTGTTGTTGCTTTTCCCCAATCTGACTTCATCAAATGTGGCATAGAAAAACCAGCCCAAAAGTTTTTGGAATACAAATAGGCGCCAGCTCCAAAATTCAAATTGGTCTTTTGAATATCGGCAGCAAAAGCATTGTCAACCTCACCTGAGATAGTGTGTTGTATTCCGGCTAATCCACCTGTAAACTGCTCCAAGCCCACATTCAATGCCACTGATAAATTAAACTTGGTCATGGTGAGGTGGTAAGCCTGTGAAGCTTGAATCACATTTCTTGAAAGCGAACCGATACGGTCACCATAGTAGCTAACACCAGTAGCCAACTTATCGCTGAAATAACGCTTCTGGAAATTGGCACCAAAAGTTCTTGGACTTTTATCCATGCCCATCCATTGATTGCGGTAACTGACATTGGCCTCCATACCACCTCTTGAACCTGTAAAAGCAGGATTAATCAATAGGGTGTTGAATTGGTGCAATGTATATTGAGGATCTTGCTGCGCCAAAAAAACTGCAGGAAGACAAATAAATAAAACGATCAATAATTTTTTCATCTTTTCTTGTTTTAAATGAACTATCTCCAGATGGTTAATGGGTTTGTTTTTTCGATTCCTTCGCTAGCAATGCGGATAACATAATAATACACTCCAGAAGGCAAGGCTTCATCGTCATTGTTCACACCAGCCCATGTATTTTTATAATCAGAACTTTCATAAACCAAAGCTCCCCATCGGTTGTATACTTCTAATTCTACCACTGCACCATAAGGCAATTGTTGAATTTCAAAAAGATCATTTACACCATCATTGTTCGGGCTAAATCCTTCAGGAATAAACACGGTGCATGCATCCGTATCCAGTGTATTTGGGATTCCATCATTATCACAGTCATCGCCTGTGATGCCATCACCATTATAGTCATCTTCTACTTCATCCAATAAACCATCATTGTCATCATCGGCATCCAAACCATTCTCCACGCCATCACCATCGGTGTCTATCATATCCTCGTCAATTACACCATCACAGTTATCATCAATGCCATTGAACGCCTCCACGATACCCGGATTGATGTTGGCATCGGTATCATCACAATCTCCTGTTTCAGTGGCAAAACCAACTGAAGGAGCTTCACACAATGTATCAGAATCCGCTGTACCATAACCGTCAATGTCCTGGTCTACGTAGTAAATTACAAAGACCAAGTTGTCATCGATCAAGTTGTTACAGTTGTCATCTATACCGTTACAAATTTCAACTTGGCCAGGATAGATGTTTGCGTTGTTATCGTCACAATCTTCTAAATTGGAATAACCATCACCATCCGCGTCAAAGGCACAATCTTCATTGACCAAGCCATTACAGTTCTCATCTACAGTATTCCCGCAAATCTCCACTGCACCAGGATTGATGGTATTGTCATTTTCATTGCAGTCGTCATTGGTCAACACACCACAAGCATCAAATCCCAAACCACCAAAACCATCGTTGTCATTGTCTTGATAAGTAATCAAGGCATCATCACAATCATCCGCGTTGGAAACATAACCAGCAATTGGACTGCAACCGAACTGAACGGATTGCGCATTACCAAAACCATCTGCATCAACATCAGCATAATAGGCAACTAGCACACCGTTATCCAATTCGCCATCACAATCGTCATCAATGTTATTGCAAATCTCTTGAACGTTTGGAGCAATGGCAACTGATGAATCATCACAGTCGTCTGCGGTGGAAGCCGTTCCGCAAGCAGATGCAGATCCATATCCATAACCGTCACCGTCCAAATCATCATATCCCACCAAAGCATCATCACAATCCAAACTATTTTCAACGAAACCAAGTGGCTGTGAACACCCTTCAATAGTACTATCTGCATCACCAAAACCATCTCCATCAGTATCTGCGTAGTAAGTTAAAGTCACAAATTCATCAACCTCTAAATCACAATCGTCATCTACTTCATTGCATATCTCTAATGCACCAGGATTGATAAGAACATCATTGTCATTACAATCGTCCGCACTAGCCGCTGTTCCGCAGGCGGAATTTTCTCCAACTCCATAACCATCACCATCCACATCATCGTACCCTGCAAATGCATCATTACAGTCCGTGTTATCGGATACAAAACCCAAAGGAAGCGAACATGCCTCGATTGTACTATCGGCTTGACCAAAGCCATCGCCATCCAAATCAGCATAGTACGTAGTGGTTACAAACTCATCAATATCTCCATCACAATCATTGTCAATGCTATCACAAACTTCGGTGGAAGTGTATATACAAATATCAGCAACATTGGCCAATGGGTTGAAATTACAAGCTGAGGGGTCTAAACATCCGCTTACTTGACAAATGGAATCACCAGCCACACAATCATTATCAATGCCGTCTCCGCAAATATCCTCTGCAACAGGAGAAATATTGATGTCGTTATCATTGCAATCTGTATTCCATGAAGATGATCCACATGCTACTGCGTTACCAGCACCATATCCATCGCCATCCATATCCTCGTAGGACAATGTGCTATCATCACAATCATCAAAGTTGGTTGTATAACCTATAGGCAATTCACAGGCCTCAATGGCTGTGATGTCTGTTCCAAATCCATCGCCATCTGCATCCAAATAATATGTATTGGTTACAAATTCGTCAATTTCTTCATCGCAATCATCATCACTCAAATTACAAATTTCGTTTGCTTCTGGATATACAGTATTGTCTGCATCATTGCAATCGGTGTTGTCATTTGAAGTTCCGCAAGCAGACCATTCAACTGAACCAAATCCATCGCCATCCAAATCGTCGTAGTTCAGGGCATTGTCGTCGCAATCCTCCAAATTGGTAACAAATCCTTCCGGAGCTTCACAAGACTCTTGTGTTGAGTCTGCATCACCAAAACCATCACCGTCAACATCGGCATAGAAAGTTATGGTAACAAATTCGTCTATTTCCAAATTACAGTTGTCATCGATGTTGTTACAAAGTTCAACAGCTCCTGGAAAGATATTCATATTGTCATCATCGCAATCATCGGCATTATTTGAAGTACCGCAAGCGGAAACTTCTCCTAAACCAAATCCATCGCCGTCCAAATCATCATAACTCAAAGCGTTATCATCGCAATCCTCCAAGTTGGTAACAAATCCTTCTGGAACTTCACAAGCCTCTTGTGTTGAGTCTGCATCACCAAAACCATCACCGTCTAGGTCAGCGTAGAAAGTTGACGTAACAAATTCATCTGCTTCCAAATTACAGTTGTCATCGATGTCGTTGCAAAGTTCAATGGCTCCTGGGAAGATATTCACATTGTCATCATCGCAATCATCGGCATTGTTGGAGGTACCGCAACCAGCTGCATCACCCGATCCAAATCCATCCCCATCTGCATCAATATAAGTGACTTGGTTGTCATCACAATCCTCGGTGTTGTCTACATAACCGGTGGGTGCTTCGCAAGCAAAAGTTACTTCTTCTGGATTTCCAAAACCATCTGCATCGAAATCCAAATAATAAGTCAATAAAACACCATTGTCCACTTCTCCATCACAATCGTCATCGATTCCATTGCAGGTTTCCGCTTGGGGATACGTGCATAACCCCGCATCTGTAGCGAATGGATTATAGTCACAAGCCTCCTCATCCATACAACCACCCACCTCAATTTCATCACAGATTCCATCTCCATCAACGTCTGAAAGACAATTTCCATCACAATCTAAGAAATCCGCCTCAGGATAGAAGCAAGAACCATCCTCCTGAGTAACTGTTTCGTTATAGTTACATGCCAATGGATCTGTGCATCCACCATTGGTGCAAATCAAATCTAGACCATCACAATCTTCATCCGTATCATTTCCACATATTTCTGAAGCCCCTGGAAAAACCAAATTGCTCTCATCTGAACAATCTAAGTTATTATCAGAGGATCCACACGCAGAAAAATCTCCTGTGCCAAAACCATCTACGTCCTGATCTTCGAAACTTACAAAAGAATCGTCGCAATCATCCGCATTCTCAACAAACCCCAGAACGATTTCGCAAGACTCCGTAGTTTCTGAAGCGTTTCCAAAACCATCACCATCGGCATCCATAAAATAGGTATTGGTTACAAACTCATCCACTTCACCATCACAATCTTCATCCAAATTATTACATATTTCTTGTGCGCTAGGGAAAATAGCTCCATTGGAATCATCACAATCTCCATCAATGTTTACATCTCCGCAATCCAAAGCCAATCCAGAACCAAACCCATCCCCATCTGTATCAGCGTACATCCAGGTTGCGTCATCACAGTCATCTGAATTACTTACATAACCAAACGGTGCTTCACACGCCATTTCAAGGTTGTCAATCCATCCAAAACCATCACCATCGGCATCCAAATAATAATTACTGGCAACACCATTATCCAATTCACCATCACAATCATCGTCCAATTGGTTGCAAATCTCTATGGCGCCCAAATAAATATCCGCATTGCTGTCGTCACAATCTCCGGGATTATCGACATAACCAACAGGCTGCTCACAATGGTATTCCTCCACATCCATGTTCCCAAAACCATCGGCATCCGTATCTGGATAATAGGGTGATTCCAAAAAACAACTTCCGTCGTCCTCGGTGGCACTTGCATCATAATTGCAAGCCAATGGATCTGTACAACCCAAAATAGGATCGTTCAATCCTGCATGAGCATTGGCCGAAAATGCAAATTGCATGACCAACATCAATAATAGGATTCCACACTGTGATAAAAAATATTTTTTCTGCATAATAAAATTTTTGCTTGTACGAAAGTAAGGTGCATTCATGACCTTAATTTAAACTATAAATGAATCTATTAACAAACCAATATTAAATAAAAAAGGAGGGACAAGCCCTCCTTTTTCTCTTTGTTCTATTAACTAGTCTTTCTGAATAATGCGTGAATCTGAACCTTTAAAACCTTTAACCACTAAAACATAATTACCTACCGGCAAGGCATCTAAACTCAATTCAATGGCATTGCTGCCCACATAGGTAAACCAATTTTGCTCCATGATTTTTCTTCCCGTTAAATCAAACAGGGAGATATTAACCTCACCTTCCTCATCACTATTCAAAGAAACATTTAGTTTGCCTTGCGTTGGGTTGGGGAAAGCGTTAGCAATGGCCAATCCATTGTTCTCAGTGAAAACTACCGCTGCATCTTCTTCGGATTGCATTTCGCGAAAAGCCACTGATGATGTACTGGCTCTTAGCGAGTAACACAAATTGGCATTGAAAGCACCATTATAACCATAAACATATACTTTATAGGTGCCTGTTGCACCGTTGTTGTAAATAATTGTTTCGGAAGTTGTTCCAGAATTGGCAGCAGTACTCACCAAAGTATTGTTGCGGTACAACTTCACATCGTAATCTGCAGGCAAATTGAACAAATCAATACGAATATTATTATCCGAGGTAGTTGTGGTAAACTTGAAGTAATCCTTGTCTGAGGAGGATGAAATTTTTGCTGTTATATCAATGTTTTTGGCCATTGTCTTAGCTGCACTCAAAGAGTTGTTACTCTCATAATTGTCCGTACATGCACTCACAACAGCGGTTGTCGTAAACGACCCCGTTGTGCTCAAGTTCCCAGTTCCTGCAGGACAAGTAGCTGAAACAGCAAAGTTATAAGTGGAGCCGGCAGTCAATCCTGTCAATGACAAGCTTAGACCTGAGGTGGTAGTATTAGTCCATGTTGCTGAGGTGCTCAATTTGTATTGAACATTGTATAAGGTAGCTCCTGATACTGCTGACCAGTTGATGGTAGCTGCTGTTTGGGTGATTCCACTTGTTGTGCCTAAAGATGGCACCCCGCAAACAACAGGTGTTGGAGTTCCACATCCATTTGAAGTCATTAAAGAAGCTCTCGCTCCACCTGATCCAAACAATGCTTGCATACGAGTAGATTGGCCTGCAGAAAACATATACATGCATGCATCATCCGTATAATCCATATAGTTCATGGTCATTTCAACTGGAGTACCAGAACAAGTGCTTAGGTGCGGATAGGTAGGGCAACCGTAATTTGAAGTATTATGCGTTGGAGTATCACTTACCAAATCACTTCCACAATTGGCATCTCCCCAAATGTGGCGCAAGTTTAACCAATGGCCAACTTCATGCGTTGCTGTTCTTCCTTTGTTGAAAGGTGCAGTGGCAGTTCCTGTTGTTCCCAAATAACGGTAGTCAATGACGACGCCATCCGTTACAGCTGTTCCCCCTGGAAACTGGGCGTATCCTAAGATTCCACCACTCATGGTACATACCCAAATGTTCAAATACTTGGTTGCGTCCCATGCATCCTTTCCGCCACGAATACTGTACTTCATATAATCATTCGTAGACCAAGACGCAGTTGTTGTAGAAGTTCTAGTGATTCCTGTTGTGGCATTACCGCTTGGATCAACAGTAGCCAAGCAGAATTCTATATTTGGATCTGCTGCTGAAAATATAGACGGAGTAAGGCTCGCATCTTGGTTCAACCTTCTAAAATCCTGATTCAAAACCTGCAATTGAGACAAAATTTGAGCATCTGAGATATTGTTTGTCGATCCATTGTAGATGACGTGAAAAACCACCGGAATAGTAACCAATGCACGATCAGCGTTCTGGTCATAGTGCGCAACAAAATCCTGTGTTTGCTCTTCAATCTCTTGCTGACGCTGAATGTAATTGGGGTCAGCACCCATCATATAAACATGATGATCATTTGAACCGCAATTGCGCTGAGCCCAAATCAAGGTTGGCAACATGGCCAAAACGAGTAATAG
>JBEISW010000342.1:0-2245 GCA_040375215.1 Crocinitomicaceae bacterium
CATTTTGGCTAACTCAGGAAGATTGTTCCCTAGAAATTGGGTCGTTGCCATAACCAAATGGATGATGACCAAGTAAGACTAATCTTTGTCAAATAAGTCATCCCCCATCCCTACCAAGAATACTTTTTGTTTGCTCCTGGTCATGGCGGTGTACATCCATCTGTTCCATTCATAAGCGGGAGTATCAGGCGCTATGTAGCCTGGGTCAATGAATACCGCAGACCATTGACCACCTTGTGATTTGTGACAGGTGATGGCATAGGCAAATTTTACCTGGAGCGCATTGTAATAGGGATCTTGCTGGACCTTTTTTCGCATCCTCACAAAACCTTCATCCTCATAATCTTTGGCAACCAAATTCCATAGTTCTTTCATTTTTTCAGATGAAAGTGACGGAGTCTCTTCATAAATGGGATTGCACAATAAGACAACCTCCAATTCAGGCAATTCAGGATAATCTACCAGTTCAATGATAGCTTTGCAAAAACGAAAAGTGCCGCGTTCTTCAAACTTTTGGATGCGTTTGATTTGAATGGTGTCTCCGTTGGCAATGAAACCAATGCCCTCGTGCTCCTTTTCCAACCAATAATCGCTGTTGCGCAAGACCATCATGCGGTCACCAGAATTGATTTCATCCTCCAAACCAAGAATTCGGGTTCTGATCTGTTGGTTGAATAGGTTGGCTCTCTTGTTAGAACGCGTAATGACAATGGTATCATCCATGCCGAATTCACTGTACATATTCTCAATGAGCGGCTGAACATCACTGTCTACGCGGATGACATCCGTATATCCCTTGGCGATGAACTTGGGCAATTGTTCCGCGCGTTGTACAATAAGATAACGCAGTAATGTGGCATTGTGCAATATCCCTGAGTCTTGCGCTTGGCGAATTACCTCCTTGAGGTGAATTTCAGCCAAGAACAAATCATAATTCAAACGCAAACCATCGGCAACCAGAGCGGGACTTCTATCGCTTCCAACGGGAGGCAACTGAGCTTCATCCCCGATGAGCATTAGCTTGCAGCGCTCACCACTGTATACATGCGTAATCAAATCATCCAACAAGTCGCCACTGGCCAAATCATCAAACTTAAAATTCATGGCATCTGCGCCAATCATTGATGCTTCATCCACAATGAAAATCGTGTCTTCAGCTTTGTTCTCTTTGAGTTCGAACCAAATTTTACCCGATCTATCTGAACGTTTGTAATAAATCTGACGATGAATAGTGGAGGCCGATCTTCCAGAGTAATTTCCCAATACTTTGGCTGCGCGACCAGTAGGGGCAAGAAGCACAACACTCAATCCATAACTTTCCAAAGCCTTCACCATGGATTGAACCGTGGTTGTTTTACCCGTACCTGCGTAACCTTTGACCAATAAAACACAACGCGGTTTTGGTGTTGCAGCAAAGCGACCAAAAACATGCAGCAACCTACCCTGCCCTTCAGTGGGTTGAAAAGGAAGAAAAGAAAGTGCTCTTTCCTCAAACATCTGGCTCAGGTTGGATTGACTCATGTTGAAAATTGTTTTGCAAATTACGGAAAGGCCGAAGGATTATGTAGATTCGCAGGACGAATAAATGATGCGAATATTGAGATGACCCATGTGCCTCTTATCGAAGTACCTGAAAAATGGTTGAAGCAATCGGACCAGATGCATTTGGCCCTTCATATCCATGCAGAGGGACTTCAATTGGCCTTGTTTGATTATCAAAATCGACAACCCGTCCATTTGTTTCGGTTAAAAATTCAGCCCTGGGAGTTGCCAGGATTGATAACACAGCAAGGTTTGCATCAATACCTTTTCCGCAAGGTGAGCATCACTTATGACAGCGACAGTTGGACCTTGGTGCCTGAGTTGTTTTTTGATGAAAATAAAACAGACCTTTGGATGGCAGACTTGCCGGCGCATCAAATGCACCATGCCTTGTTGGCTGATGAAAGAGTGTACTTAATTGATCGGCATCATCAATCGATGGAAAGCATTGCCATGCTTTTCCCTCAAGCTACCGTAAAATGTTGGGTACATCCTTGGTTGCAATTGAGCTCTCCTCAACAAGAAAAAGGAGAGATTTTATTTGCCAATATCGAAGCTAAAAAAATCAGCATTCACTTGATCAAGGAGGGAAAACGTTTGTTGGCAAATCCCTTTGAATATAGAAGTTGTTAAGATAGTTTGTATTTTATTTCCGCTGCCATGCAAAACTTAAGTTGTTCAGAAAACACCATGGTAGTTATTA
>JBEISW010000335.1:0-2350 GCA_040375215.1 Crocinitomicaceae bacterium
TGCACCCGCAGTGAGTATATTGTTCATGATCAAATACGGAATGGTAAGCGGAATAGAACTCAGAGAACGAAAAGAACGTCTTGGCCCCTATCTCCTTGTCATTTTTTATTATTGCATCTCCTATTCATTGTTGAGATGGCAGGGACCAATCCTTCCCAAAGAAGTATTCTCCTTTGTCTTGGCTGTTATCATCTCTCTCATGGTTTCTTTACTCATCAATCAATACTGGAAAATAAGCGTACACATGTTGGGACAAGGAGGTGTGTTCGGCAGTCTACTAGCGCTTAAATCTGTGCACATGGCAGATGTTACGATGATTGCCATTTTTACCATTTTGATGGCCGCCTTAACGGGATACAGCAGGGTAAAATTAGAGGCCCACACACATGCCCAAGTTTATGCTGGTTTTGCGTTGGGCACATTTATCAATTGGGTTATTATTGCTAATCATTGGGCAATATGAGTATCGAGAAAAACATTTTAATAACTGGAGGTGCTGGATTTATCGGATCACACACGGCCGTTGCATTGCACCAAGCTGGACTTAAGCCCATCATTGTAGACAACTTGAGTAACACCAGCATGGAAATGGTCCATGGCATTGAAAGTATCATCCAAGAAAAAGTTGTTTTCCATCCTTACGATTGTTGCAATAATATTCAAATAAAATCAGTCTTTGAACAATACCCCATTCATGGCGTCATCCATTTTGCTGCTTTTAAATCAGTAGCTGAATCAGTGCTTGAACCTCAAAAATACATGAAGAACAACATGGGTTCACTTGAAGTGATGCTGGAGTGTATGAAAGATGCAGGGGTCAACAACCTGGTTTTTTCAAGCAGCGCAACCGTTTATGGAGAGCCTGATGTCAATCCCGTAACAGAAGATACGCCTTTCAAGAAAGCTGCATCTCCGTATGGTGAAACCAAACAGTTGGGCGAGAATTGTATTCAATCCCATTGCACAGAAAACATCCATTTCAATGCAGCATTGTTGCGCTATTTCAACCCGATAGGAGCCCATCCCTCTGGAAATATTGGTGAATTGCCATTGGGTATCCCCAATAACCTCCTTCCTCTTGTAAATCAAGCTGCTAAAGGCGAGAGAGTTCTAAAAATATTTGGCAAAGATTACAATACACCTGACGGGACATGTCTGCGGGACTATATTCATGTTCTGGATTTGGCAGAGGCCCATGTAGCCGCCCTGCGATGGTTGTTTGGTCAAAATGGAACTTGTCAAGCCTTCAACCTGGGACAAGGTAAGGGAGACTCTGTGTTGTCTATTATTCAAAATTTTGAATCCATCAATGAGGTTGCAATCCCATTTGAATGGAGTGAGAGAAGACCTGGAGATGTTGAACAAATATGGGCCAACGCGAGCAAAGCCAAAAATATTTTGGGATGGGAAACACAACGCTCTACAAGTGAGGCTTTGCGCGATTCGTGGAATTTTGCAAAAAAATAATTTTTTTTGAAACCTTTTCATTTCTGCTCACGTACAATCATTGTATTTGGATAAGTACAACGATAAAATACTGTGGTGAGATGAGGATGGTGGAGGCCGCCGGTGAATGAACCTAGTTCTTCCCGGCGGTTTTATTGTAAATTTGAAATTATGCAATTGAGTGTTGAAGACATTAAAAAATTAGAATTACGCAATTTGGATGCTTCCCAATTTGTTCAACAATTGGAACACATTTTACTCTCCATTTCCGCCACTAAAATTGAAAAACCTTGTATTCTGGGTGATGGCATAGAATCACTGTCACCAATTGAATGTAATTATTTCATTGACTTATTTAACAAAAATGAATCACTTCATAAATCTCTTTTTATCCCTGCATCTGGAGCCGCTACCAGAATGTTCAAGCACCTCAGTGCCATTCAAGCGTTTGATACTGATTCCTTGGCAGAAGAATTCATTATTCGGTTCAAAGAATTTCCTTTTTATGAAAATCTATTGAAACTATTTAAAGAAAACGAAAAGAATTTAGAGCAGATGGTAGACAGCGATCAATGGTCTGAGATTCTTTCATTCATTTCAGAAGAGATTAAATTCACTCAGTTACCCAAGGCACTGATACCTTTCCATCAAACTCCCAATGGTCATCGAACAGCACTGGAAGAACAAATAAGAGAAGGCCTGACCTACATTGAAAATGAGAATGAGTCATTTGATTTTCACTTCACCATTTCGCCGGAGATTGCAGATTTGTTTGAACAAGCCAAAGCTGCCATTTTGGCCTTTCATGACCAAACCCAACTCAATATTGAATTCAGCTATCAAGATCCCCAAACCGATACTCCAGCGTTAAAAGGAGAACGCAATTTTGCCCGAGATAAAAACA
>JBEISW010000022.1:0-14146 GCA_040375215.1 Crocinitomicaceae bacterium
AACATCTCTCTCACCCTGTGAAAGAAAGACTTGTCTTTGCTGCCTGGGGCGGGTTGAAAATGTTCAGCGGTGCGCAATTTCTCCAATAGTTCTTTCTCCTCGTTGTTCAATTTTTGAGGTGTCCAAACATTGATGTTGACCAACAAATCACCATGACCATATCCATTGACTTCCGGTAATCCTTTGCCTTTCAATCGCAATATTTTTCCACTCTGTGTTCCTGCATCAATTTTGATTTGCGCTTTTCCTTTTACCAACGGAACTTCGACAGACGCACCCAATGCTGCATCCGCAAAGTTGATGTACAAATCATGGTAAAGATTGATGCCGTCTCGCTTGAGGGTTGCATGTTCCTCTTCCTCAATTTGTACCAAAAGATCACCGGGAACTCCTCCAAATGGTCCAGCATTTCCTTTGCCGGATACATTCAACGTCATTCCCTCACCAACGCCCGCGGGGATGTTAATCTCAATCAATTCCTCCTCGCGCTTTTGGCCATTGGCATCTGCATCTTTGGGTTTGCTTTTCACTGATTTCCCAGCTCCATTGCAAACATGACAAGTGGTTGCGGTTTGCATGGCGCCCAAAATGGTTTGTTGCACACGGCGAATTTGTCCACTTCCTTTACAAGTTCCGCAGGTATCATAGCTGACCCCCTCGGCATTGACCATCTTAAACACTTTCACCTTCTTGGTTACCCCAAAGGCGATCTCCTCCAAATTTAATTTTACTTTGATGCGCAAGTTGCTTCCCTTGACACGACGACTGCCTCCGCTTCTTCCTCCACCGCCAAATGCTTGTCCGAAAATATCACCAAAGTTGGAAAAGATGTCATCCATGTTCATGCCGCCTCCGCCACCACCACCAAAGCCTCCGCCCATTCCGGCGTGACCAAATTGATCGTAGCGGGCCTTCTTCTCAGGATCACTTAATATTTCATAAGCCTCTGCAGCCTCTTTGAATTTATCCTCGGCTGATGCATCATCTGGATTTTTGTCTGGATGATACTTGATGGCCAATTGACGGTAGGCCTTTTTGATCTCCGCCTCCGACGCACCTTTTGAAACGCCCAATACTTCGTAATAATCTCTCTTTGCCATGGCTTATGATCCTACCGCTACCTTGGCGTAGCGAATAACTTTTTCGTTTAAACTATATCCTTTCTCAACGGTGTCCAAAACTTTTCCTTTAAGATCTTCAGTTGGCGCTGGAATCTGGGCGATGGCTTCATGCATATCACTATTGAAAACATCACCATTGCTTTCAATGGCTTTTAGTCCATGTTTTTCCAAACCGTTTTTTAGTCCCAAGTGAATCAAAGAAAAACCTTCCTTGATGGCTTGGATGTCTTCCAATGTTTCGTTGGCTTTGATGGCCCTTTCAAAATTGTCTAAAATGGGCAATAGGTCTTTTATGACTCCCTGGGCCGCAGTGGCCAGGAGCTCTCTTCTTTCTTTGGCTTGATTTCTTCTGAAGTTGTCGAAATCAGCTGCTAAATAGTAGTATTTGTTTTTCCAATCCTCCTGCGCTGCTTGCTCAGCTGTAGCAGTATCTTGATCGTTGTTCTCTTCGGTGGGATTGTTTTCATTGGATGTATCAGTTACATTCTCAGCAACCGGGTTGTTTTCGTTTTCCAATGGTTCTGGATTTTTTTCGTTTTCTGTATTCATACTCCACTATTTTTTTGGTTCATAACAAAATTGCTACCACACTGAAATGGGCGACAATCTGTCAGAGGTTGCAAAGGTAAGGACAAAAAAAATCCCGACGATTTGTCGGGATTGAATGTTTTCAGGTCAAAATTAAAATTTAGCGACAAATTCATCCAGCTTCATGTGAAGCTCCATGCCACGCAGATTTTTACCGACGATCACTCCATTTTCATCAATCAAGAAGCTCATGGGAATGCTGCTTACTCCGTACTGTTGTCCTGCTGCATTGTCCCAACCTTTTAAATCGCTCACATGGTATTTCCATAACAATCCATCCTTTTCAATGGCTTGTTTCCAAGGTTCCATTGTTTTGTCAAGGCTTACGGAAAATACCTCAAAACCTTTTGCTGATTTGAATGAAGCTTTGTTGTATTTGTTGTAAGCAGAGACAACATTGGGATTTTCTCTTCTGCAAGGTCCGCACCAAGAAGCCCAAAAATCAATCAATACCATTTTGCCACGCAAAGACGAAAGTTTGATTTTCTTGCCATCAACCCCCGCCATTTCTATCTCCGGCGCTTGGTCACCAATTCCGGTGCCGATTTTATTTGTTTTCTCTACTGTTGTTGGTGTGTTATCTGTTGCCTTAAAGGACAATACAGAAACGCCGATGACAACAACGCTTAATGCTAAAATGATCTTTTTCATGGTTTTGATTCTTTTCAAATGTAATGATTTTCCCATTGCCAAAGATAATGCCAAAATCATTTTATGTTAATCAATCCGTCTGATTTCCGCACCCAATGCGGCAAGACGACTTTCGATATCTTGGTAACCTCTATCAATTTGCTCAATGTTTTGGATCACACTTTTTCCTTTGGCGCCAAGTGCTGCAATCAGCAGGGCAACGCCAGCCCTGATGTCGGGTGAGGACATGGTAACCCCTTTTAGGGTAGATTTTCTATCCAATCCAATGACGGTTGCTCGGTGTGGATCGCACAAAATAATCTGAGCACCCATGTCTATCAATTTGTCTACAAAGAACAAACGGCTCTCGAACATTTTCTGGTGAATCAAAACGGAACCGCGCGCCTGCGTTGCCGTGACCAATGCTATGGATATCAAGTCAGGTGTAAAACCAGGCCATGGCGCGTCAGAGATGGTCATGATGGAGCCATCAATGAAACTTTCAATTTCATAATGTTCTTGAGCAGGAATGTGCAAATCATCTCCGTTGACCAATTCCATTTGAATGCCCATTCGTCTAAAAATTTCAGGAATGATGCCCAAGTGGGGATAGCCTACATTTTTAATGGTGATGTCCCCTTGGGTCATGGCCGCCATTCCAATGAATGAGCCTATTTCAATCATATCAGGCAAACATCTGTGAGTGCATCCTCCCAATTTGTCAACGCCTTCAATGATGAGTAAATTGGAGCCAATTCCCTCAATCTTTCCACCCATGGAATTGATCATCTTACACAATTGCTGCAAATATGGTTCACACGCTGCGTTGTAGATGGTTGTTGTGCCTTGTGCCAGAGCTGCCGCCATCACGATATTGGCTGTTCCGGTAACAGAAGCCTCATCCAAAAGCATGTAAGTCCCTTTCAATTCTTTGGCTTCAACACTGTAGAAATGATCATTGGCGTCGTAGTTGAATTTTGCTCCAAGATTGATGAAACCTTGGAAATGCGTGTCCAATCGGCGCCTTCCAATTTTGTCTCCACCAGGTTTTGGGATGTATCCGACACCATAGCGTCCCAACATCGGACCCACCATCATGATGGAACCACGCAGTTTGGCCGCGTTGGTCTTGTACTCAGCGGTTGTCAAATAGTTCAAATCAACATCAGCCGCTTCAAAAGCGTAATGACCCTTGCCCAATTTTTCAACTTTTACACCTACATCCTGAAGCAGGTCGATCAATTTTAATACATCGATGATCTCTGGGATGTTTGAAATTTCAACACGCTCTGGGGTAAGCAGCACTGCGCATAGAATTTGCAAAGCTTCATTCTTTGCCCCTTGTGGGATAACTTCACCATGTAATTTGTGACCTCCGATGATTTCAAATTTTGCCGACATAATTCTTCTAATTTGATGGCAAGAAAATCAAGAATTCATCATGTTTGATAAAACAAAAAAGGATTTATTGACATTGAATAGCCAACAATGTTTTGCATTTCAAAGGTATTTACGACCTTTGTCGCATGTCAGTAAATAAGGAAGTCAGACGGGTTACTACACACACCCTGCACGAGATGAAAGTTCGTGGAGAGAAAATCAGCATGCTCACCGCTTATGATTTTACCATGGCCAGTATCATTGATGCTGCGGGAATTGATGTGATTTTAGTAGGGGATAGCGCATCCAATGTGATGGCAGGTCATGAGACCACGCTGCCCATCACGTTGGATCAAATGATTTATCACGCGGCCTCAGTGGTTCGCGCTTGTCAGCGCTCATTGGTGGTTGTGGATATGCCCTTTGGCTCTTATCAGGGCAATTCAAAAGAAGCTTTGAATTCAGCCATCAAAATCATGAAGGAGACTGGTGGTCATGCGGTCAAAATAGAAGGTGGATCAGAGGTGGAGGAAAGCATCAAGCGTATACTCACTGCAGGCATTCCGGTGATGGGTCATTTGGGATTAACCCCGCAGAGCATTTATAAATTTGGAACTTATCAAGTTCGCGCCAAAGAAGAGATGGAAGCGGAGCGTCTTAAACATGACGCCAAACTGTTGGAAGCGGCGGGTGTATTTGCCATTGTTTTAGAAAAAATTCCAGCCAAGTTGGCCAAGGAAGTGGCGGAGTCAGTTGAAATTCCAATCATTGGAATTGGCGCAGGTGCTGATGTAGATGGACAAGTATTGGTGCTGCATGATATGTTGGGATTGACCCAAAATTTTAGCCCACGTTTTTTGAGGCGTTACGCCCAAATGGGAGAGATCATGAATGACACTGTCAAGCAATACATTGTCGATGTAAAGGCCAAAAATTTTCCCAATTCAAAGGAACAGTATTGAGCATGAGTCAACCCAGGAAAGAATGGTCTCAGGTTCCCGTTGCTCCTATTGTTTCAACCAATGTGGAGAATCTTCAAGTGCTATTTGAAGACAACCATGTTATTGTGGTCAATAAGCGAAGCAGTGATATTGTTCAGGCGGATAGAACGGGTGATGAAGTGCTTTCAGATATTGTCAAAGAATACATCAAACGGAAGTACAACAAACCAGGGGAGGTTTTTTTGGGCACAGTGCATAGGATAGATCGTCCGGTGAGTGGGGCTGTGATTTATGCCAAAACCTCCAAAGCATTGTCAAGATTGACTGTTGCTTTTAAGGATCGTGAGGTAAAGAAAACTTATTGGACTATTGTCAAGGGACAATTTGAAAAGTCTGAGGCCACAGTGGTCAACTACTTGTGGAAGGATGAAAGACAGAACAAGACATTTGCTTTTAAAGACAACGGAAAGGATCGAAAAGAATCGGAATTGTCCTACAAAGTAATGGGCGAAAGTGACCACTATACGTTTGTAGAAGTGTATCCCAAAACCGGGAGACATCATCAGATTAGGGCTACCATGGCTTTTTTGGGATGTCCCATCAAAGGGGATGTAAAATATGGGTCAAAGAGAACCAATGACAATGCGAGTATTCATTTGCATGCCCGTAAAATCGGTTTCCACCATCCTACCCAAAAGCATTGGATGGAGATAATAGCGCCTCTGCCGGAGGAGGTTTTGTGGAATGCGTTTTTGCAGAAACAGTATGGAGTGAACAGTAATGAGTAAAGAGTAAAGAGAAAATAGTAACTCCACTCAATACTGACTGCTCAATACTGACTACTCATTACGCATTACTGTTTAAAGATTACTTTTCTTATCCCGATTATATTTGTCGAAAATTTGAAAAAGATATGGAACCAACAGAACACATACATTGCTTGATCATCGGAAGTGGTCCTGCAGGATATACAGCCGCCATTTACGCAGCACGCGCAGATTTGAAACCCGTCATGTACATGGGAAATCAGCCCGGAGGTCAATTGATGGACACTACTGAAGTGGATAATTTTCCTGGGTATCCCAACGGCGTAAAAGGTCCAGAGATGATGGAAGATTTGAAAAATCAAGCCTTGCGTTTTGGAACAGATGTCCGCTCTGGTTGGGCTACAAAGGTTGATTTTACAGGGCCTAAGCACATTGTCGAGTTTGACAATGGAAAGCACGTAGTGAGTGCAGATTCAGTTATCATTTCAACAGGAGCTTCTGCCAAGTGGTTGGGGTTGGAGAGTGAATTGCGTTTGCGTGATATTGGCGGCGGTGTAAGTGCTTGTGCAGTGTGTGATGGATTTTTCTACAGAAACCAAGATGTAGTGATTGTAGGTGCTGGAGATACAGCAGCTGAGGAAGCTACTTATTTGGCCAAGTTGTGCAAGAAGGTGTACATGATTGTGAGAAGCGATAAAATGCGCGCGAGCAAAGCCATGCGGCATCGTGTCATGAATACGCCAAACATTGAAGTGATTTGGAACGCGGTAACAGAGGAAGTTTTAGGAACAGATGGTGTTACCGGAGCGCGCTTTGTTATCAATGGAACAGAGAAGAGAGAAGTGGCTGCAACGGGATTCTTTGTGGCCATCGGTCACAAGCCCAATACAGATGTTTTTAAACCATGGATCAATACCGACGAAGTGGGTTATATTTTGAACATTCCCGGCACAGCAAAGACCAATATCGAAGGGGTTTTTGTAGCTGGAGATGCAGCAGATAAGACCTATCGCCAGGCCATCACAGCGGCAGGTACAGGTTGCATGGCAGCATTGGATGCAGAGCGATATTTAGCTTCCAAAGGTCATTAATTGGAATCGATGAAAATTTGACATGATTGCAAGGGGAAGAGTTATCTTTGCGTCATGTCAAATTTTACTTTGTCAATACATCAATCGGGGTTGAGTGCACAGCAAATTCTGCTGCACGACTACCGTTTAGCTTGGGTGAGCAGAGAAGCTTCGCTTCTGGGTCGTAAAGAGGTGCTTACCGGTAAGGCCAAATTTGGAATTTTTGGGGACGGAAAGGAAGTGGCGCAAATTGCCATGGCCCGTGCTTTTAAAAAGGGAGATTGGCGCTCTGGATATTACAGGGATCAGACTTTCATGATGGCCATCGGCGAATTATCCGTTCGTCAATATTTTGCGGCTTTGTATGCGCATACCGATGTTGCACAAGAACCAGCCAGCGGTGGTCGTCAAATGGGTGGGCATTATGCCACCAGGACCATCGATCAAAATGGAGATTGGAAAAACTTGATGGAGATGTACAATTCTTCTTCAGACATTTCCCCCACCGGCGGTCAGATGCCTAGGCTTTTGGGTTTGGCCCAAGCCAGTAAAGTTTTCAAAGAAGTAAAAGAATTGCATGATTGGGTCAATTTCACCGATCATGGAAACGAGGTGGCATTTGGAACCATCGGAGATAGTTCTACCTCTGAAGGATTGTTTTGGGAAACCATGAATGCTTCAGCGGTTTTAAAAGTGCCTTTGTGCATGAGTGTTTGGGACAACGGTTGGGGAATCAGTGTTCCCAAGAAGTTTCAAACCGCCAAGGAAAGCATTTCTGAGGCCATGGCTGGTTTTGATTTAAATGACAACGGAGATGGCATCAAGATTTTCAAGGTCAAAGGTTGGAATTATGCGGAGTTGATTCTCACTTACGCCAAGGCTGTGAAGCTTTGCCGCGAGCAACATGTTCCTGTTTTGGTTCATGTGGATGAATTGACTCAACCTCAGGGGCATTCAACTTCTGGTTCTCACGAGCGATACAAGACCAATGAATTGTTGGAGTGGTACAAGGATTGGGACTGTTTGGTGCAGTTCAAGAAGTTTATCTTGGCACAAGGAGTAGCCAGTGAGGCTGATTTGGATCAAATCCAAAATGAAGCCAAGCAGTGGGTTAGAGAAGAACAAAAGGCGGCATGGTCTGCTTTCCGTGCATCTGTAGATGAAGATGTTCAGGCGACAATCCATCACTTGTCTGCGTTTCAAAGTCACACCTCTTGCGTCCCTTTGATTCAGGAATTATCGACAATGAAGGATGCTGGTAAGAAGGAATTGATGAGCACCATGCACAAGGTTTTAAGAGCAGTTGGTGACGGTGAGGAAACCAAAGGTTTGAGGCAATGGCAGTTGTATTTAAAGACCAAGTATCAAGCGCAGTACAGCAGCAATTTATACAATGAAGGTCGTCAGGCTGTCAGCAATGTACCTCAAGTATCTCCAACATATGATGCCCAAGCAGAACAAGTAGATGGACGAGTAATCCTTAGAGATTTTTGGGATTATCAATTGAGTAAGCGACCCGAGGTTTTGATTTTTGGAGAGGATGTTGGAAAGATTGGAGGAGTGAATCAAACTTGCGAGGGATTGCAAGAGAAATACGGAGAAATCAGAGTGAGTGATGCGGGAATCCGCGAAGCCACGATATTGGGTCAAGCGATAGGAATGTCCATGAGGGGATTGCGTCCCGTTGCTGAGATTCAGTATCTGGATTATATTTACTACGCATTGCAGATTATGCGTGATGATTTGGCTTCTGTGCGATACAGAACGGCTGGAGGTCAAAAAGCACCGGCCATCATTAGTACAAGAGGTCACCGTTTGGAAGGAATTTGGCACAGTGGAAGTCCCATGGGTGCCATTATCAGCAGTGTTAGAGGTATGATGGTTTGTGTCCCGCGCAACATGACTGAGGCTGCTGGAATGTATGCAACTTTATTGGAAGGTGATGAACCTGCATTGGTGGTAGAGTGTCTCAACGGTTACCGTTCAAAGGAAAACATGCCCAGCAATTTGGGCGAGTACAGAACACCCATTGGCATTGCCGAAGTGGTAAAAGAAGGAACAGATTTGACTTTGTTGTCTTATGGTTCTACATTCAATATTTGTCAAGCTGCTGCCAAAGAATTGGAAGCAATGGGCATCTCTGTTGAGTTGGTAGACGCCAGAACATTGTTGCCCTTTGATACAACCAATGTGAGCTTGCAGTCTTTGAAAAAAACCAATCGACTTTTGATTGTGGACGAGGATGTTCCAGGCGGCGCATCGGGTTATTTGCTCAATGATGTATTGCACCGCCAAGGCGGTTACCAATACTTGGATGCTGCGCCAGCTACTTTAACAGCTAAACCACATTTGCCAGCTTATGGCACTGACGGTGATTATTTTAGTAAGCCATCCATTGAAGAGGTTATCGACACTGTGCTTGGGATAATACAAGAGTAAGTGTTTTATAAATTGCTCATTTTGGGCGATATTCGCTCAGATGAGAAGTGTTTTATTTTTTCTAATTGCTTTCTTTACCCTACCGGTATCGTATGGACAGTACTATGTTCAAGGAGTTGTTCAAGAGCAAAGCAATAAACAACCATTGCCATTTGCATCCATTCAGATAGAAGGCACAACTACAGGTGTTATGGCAGATTTAGATGGGAAGTTCAGGTTGACTCCAGCTAAGTTTCCTTGTGTGCTTGTGGTGAATGCCATTGGTTTTGAAAAGAAGTTCGTCAGCTGCCAAAAGAATACGGCTGATTTGTTGATTGAGATGGTAGAGATACCAGATGATCGAGGACCGGTACTTCAAATTTATGATGACCGCATTTCTCAAAAAATCAAGCAAGGAGCATTGACCATTGAGACGCTGGATTTAAAGGCGATCAAACAAAGTGCGACGGGAAATTTTTATGAGAGCCTTGGCGCGCTGAAGGGAGTGGATTTAACCACAGCCTCTTTGGGTTTTAGGATTATCAATACACGGGGATTTAATTCAACTTCGCCGGTCAGGACATTACAATTGATTGATGGCGTGGACAACCAATCTCCTGGCCTTAATTTTTCATTGGGCAATTTCTTGGGAGCGCCTGATTTGGACGTTCGTTCAGTAGAAATCATTCAAGGGGCCAGCAGTGCTTATTATGGGCCTGGCGCCTTCAATGGTGTGGTATCGATGGAGACTAAGAATCCCTTTGTTTTCAAGGGTTTTTCCTTTCAGCGCAGGATTGGTGAGCGTAAGTTGGATGAATTTGCAGTGCGTTGGGCAGATGCCATTAAGCAGTCCAGAGAAGGTTATGATCAAATTGCTTTAAAAGTCAATTTTTATGGAATGACAGCCAATGACTGGGAAGCCGATAATTACGACCCAACTGAGAATTCCCCAAATGGAAAGAGGAACCCTGGTCGTTGGGATGCCGTGAATATTTATGGTGATGAATATTTTGCAGCCAATGATTTCTCATCTGTGTCTCCATGGAATTACCGTGGCCTGGGAACATTTTATAGAACCGGATACAAGGAAAGCGATTTGGTGGATTACAATACAGAAAATTACAAGGCTAATGTTGCAGCCCACTTTCGTTTGAAACCAGCGATGATGCACAATAGTCCAGAGTTGGTAATTGGAGGAAATGTCGGGGGTGGAACCACCGTTTATCAAGGTGACAATCGTTTTAGTTTGAAGGACATTTTATTCTATCAAGGAAAGGTTGAATTAAACAAAGCCAATAAGTATTTCTTGCGCTTTTACGGTACTGGTGAAGATGCTGGTAACAGTTATGATCCCTATTTCACTGCCTTGAAGTTATTGGACAATGCGCGAAGCAATGAAAATTGGGCCAAGGTGTATTCCAAGTATTGGAACCAGTACATCAATCCCCGTATCAATGCTTTGGGCGGTTATCCAGAATTGGAGTTGAATCCCAACTGGCCGGGTCCTGTTGCAGATCCTACCTATTCTCAATTTTACTTGCCTTACGACTATAATGCTTTGAATTCTTGGACCACGCAGTACCAAGATTCACTCACGCAATGGCACAATGAAGTGGAAGCCATGACCAATGCGGGTACCGCCAATCTTCCCATGACCAATACAGCAGGGTACTTTGCCCCTGGTAGCGATTTGTTTGATGAACAATTCAATGATATCATTTCGAGGAAGAACAACAAGGTGGAAGAGGGTACACGGTTTTCGGATCGTTCAGCTCTTTACAATGGACAAGGACAGTACCAATGGGATTGGAAGGGCTGGAAGATGAAGTCGGGTGCCAGTGGAAGGATTTATCGTCCCAATAGCCAGGGAACCATTTTTTCGGATTCTACTCAACGCATCACTACCTATGAATTTGGCTTTTATCATGGAATAGAGAAAAAGTCTTTGAATGAAAAAGTGATATTTACAGCAACTTTAAGAACGGATAAAAACAAGAATTTTGATTGGATTTGGAGTCCTGCAGCATCGTTGGTTGTGCAGCCAGTTTTTGGACATTTTATTCGCTACTCGTTTTCTTCTGCATTGCGCAACCCTACTTTGACCGATCAGTATCTGTTCCTGAATGTAGGTCCTGCCACATTGAGTGGGAATTTGAATGGTGCGCAAGACATCATTACTTTGGCCTCCTTCCAAAAGTACAGAGGTGCCTTGGACATCAGCCAATTGGAATATTTTGACATTGCGCCCATCAGACCAGAAAGAGTAAAGACCTTTGAGGTAGGTTATCGCGGCACATACGGAAGAAGAATATATGTTGATGCAAGCACATACATGAGCCAGTACACTGATTTTATTGGATACAATATTGGATTAACAGCCAATTTTGATGCAGCTACTGGATTGCCCAGCGATATCGTTGTGTACCGATATGCGGCCAATGCACAGAGTAAGGTTACTACACAAGGCCTCAGTGTTGGTTTGCAGTATTATTTTCACGAGAAGCACAGCTTATCCGCCAATTATTCTTGGAATGCTTTGGTGAAAGGCAATGAAAAAGATCCTATTATTCCTGCGTTCAATACACCAAAGAATAAATACAATTTGGGTTTAACTGGGGAGCATTTGTTTGTGGATGAGAAAGGAAATGAGTGGGGATATAGTATCAATTATAAGTGGATTCAAGGTTTTATTTTTGAGGGGTCTCCTCAGTTTACCGGATTGGTGCCTACGTATGATTTGGTGGATGCTCAGGTCAATTACCAATGGAAAAAAACCAATTTGAACATCAAGTTGGGTGCATCCAATTTGTTGAACAATTATCAATTCCAGACTTATGGAGGTCCGAGAATTGGAAGATTGGCGTATCTTAGCCTGAGATACGAATGGAACAAAGTATCAAAATGATAAACAATAACAATATGAGAAAACTCTACACAATCATGGCCATTTTGATGGCCGGTGTCGTATCAACGGCACAAGCGCAAACAACGAGATACCTCGATGAGGTTTTCACCAATGTTAATGTGGAACAAAATGTGGTTTATGGCCGCAATGCTTCTATATTATCTCAACAGCCCTTATTGGAGAATTTGTTGATGGATGTCTATACACCTGTTGGTGACACGTTGAATGCTCGTCCTTTAATGTTATTTTTCCATACTGGAAATTTCCTACCTCATCCAGTCAACCAGGGAACAGGAGGAACCAAGCGTGATTCCTCTGCTGTTGAGATTTGCTCTCGATTTGCTAGAATGGGATATGTCGTTGCTTCTTGCGACTACCGTTTGGGATGGAATCCACTGGATACTTCTCAAGAAGGTCGAGTAAATACACTTATTAATGCCGCTTACCGTGGAGTTCAAGATTGTAGAACTGCTGTAAGATACTTCAGAATGTCTGTTGACTCCATGAACAACGCCTATGGCATTGACCCAACTCGCATTGTAACCTTTGGTCAAGGAACTGGAGGTTACATTACTCTAGCTAATGCAGGACTTGATATCTATGAGGATATGTTACTGCCTAAATTCACAAGAACTGTACAAGGACCTACAGGACCAATTCCAGTTCCGATGATTTTGGAAAACTTGAATGGTAACATAGATGGTACAACATGGGGAACCTCTTTAGGATTGGTTGCTCCAGGTTCAGAAGATACCCTGTGCTATCCAAACCATGTGGGATATTCTTCTGGCGTGAGTTGTACAGTTAATTTGGGAGGCGCGATGGGAGATTCATCATGGTTTGACGAGGGAGATGGTCCGGTAATTTCTTTTCACATTCCTACAGATCCATATGCTCCATATGAAGACGGTATGGTTGTGGTGCCTGGGTTGAATTTAAATGTTGTAGAAGTAAGTGGAAGTCACACCATTCAGGCGATGGCCTCTTTGTATGGTAACAATGATATTTTCCAACAATTGGAAGATCCAACAGTAGATCCTTATCCAGCAATTACCGCAGCTGCCAATTTGCACAATGAAGGCCTTTATGGATTGTTCCCATTTGTACGTCCAGCAACTCAACCCTACGACACTGCTCCATGGGAATGGTGGGCTCCAACCAATCCCAACAATGCCAATGGATTGGCTACCAATCCTGATATGTCAGAATTGAAGGCTAAGACTTTCATTGATACCATCCAAATGTATACTGCACCGCGTTTGATGTGTGCTTTGAATTTGCCAGGTGCTCCTTGCACAGTGGGTGTAAACGAGACTGAGAACAATGCCTTTGTGGTTTATCCTAATCCTAACAACGGACAGTTCATGGTGAAGCACAACAAGAACATCTCTGCAATCCGTGTTTACAATGTAATGGGACAAGTAGTATTCCAAAACAATGCAGTCAACGCAACACAATTTGCTTTCAACAATGAGTTGAACCGCGGATTGTATTTTGTGGAAATGCTTTCTAACGGAAAGAAAATCACACAGCGTGTAGTTGTAGAATAATACAAAACAGTATTCAAATCAAAAGCCACCTTCGGGTGGCTTTTTTGTTGCAATCGATTTTAAGTAAGCTATTTTCCATTTATTATAAATTGTACTATATTCGAAAAAAAAATTATGAAACGTGTATTGGCATTATTGACTTTATTAATCTATGAAGTGTTAGCATACGGTCAATCCGTCCCACCAGGTATTCCCTACCAAGCTGTGGTGCGCAATGCGGATGGGAACATTGCAGCCAATACCAATTTGATAGCGCGTTTTACGTTGCACCAGAATACAACAGATGGTGTGGTGGAATTTCAAGAGACCCACGCTTTGGTGAGCAGTGCACAAGGTTTGGTTTCTGCAGTTATTGGACAAGGAACTGCGGTGCAGAGTAATTTTTCTTCCATTGTTTGGTCCAATACCGCTAAGTTTTTGCAAGTGGAAATGGATCTGGGCAATGGATACGTGGATTTGGGAACGCAACAATTGATGAGTGTGCCGTTTGCCATGTATGCGGCGAGTGGAACACCTGGTCCGCAAGGTGCAGCTGGAGTGGGTGTAGTCTCTGTATCAACACAAGGGAACAGTTTAATCATCAATTTATCGAATGGAACTTCCCAATCTGTTCCATTTCCATCTGGTACCAACAACAGCGACGGTGCGGGGAGTAATTCCAATACTTTGATTTATACAATAACAGGGTTTTAATATGAAAACAAAAGTAAGCTGGGCAATATTTTTTTTGCTAACTATAGTATCATCTTCCTTTGGTCAAGGAAACTTACAGTTTA
>JBEISW010000033.1:0-12802 GCA_040375215.1 Crocinitomicaceae bacterium
CCGATGATTTGGCAATATTGAAAAACTGAATTTTCTCTTTCAAATGATCCCGCGCGTATCCTTCAGCAATATTTAATCCAACGGAGACCATCGCTCTTCTTAACTGTCTGATTAAGTCCCAATCAATCATCGGACCCGCTTTAATGGACTTGTAAACAATCCTGTTGTACACCAAGAATAGTTGCCAAACTTCTAAAGACTCAAAGCCCAAAACTTTTCTTTTCATTTGGCAAAACTACCATGAACCGTAATCCTACTGGACCTATAAAAAATAGGAAAAACATATACTTTATAGGCAACTCAAACCTTCACCCCTACCTTTTCCTCTTCCCGTTTCCCGCCTCCCACTTTACCCTGGGCGAATTTCCATTCGCCCCTACACGTACCTCTTTCCTCTTTCCATGTCCCGTTTTACCCCGGGCGAATGTCTATTGGCCACTACATTGTATCCTCTTTGCGTGCATTGCGCCATCTTGGCGTGCTTGGCGTTTTTGTATTTTTAATTTAACGCTATGGACGCAAAGTTCTCGCATATAGCGAAGCATCGCTACGCTATTCAGTTTCCCAATTTCCGCTTACCCCTTTCCATGTCCCGTCATACCCTTTGCGAATATCCATTTGCCCTTGGGCTCTGTTTTATTCCACCACAGCACGGTCATTGACAAGCAAAAACTTTTTAAGCCGAAAACTGAAATCGAAATTGAACCTGTCAATGAGCCGATCTACTGCGGTGTCTTGGAAGATGCTCAATGATAATTCTCGATTGTGTAAGATTTACACATTATAGCAAGAATCAGAGAGAAATTCCCGCATTTTCCCGCTTTATTTCAGGATTTAAATACAGCTTTTTGACTCTTCGGTCCGATTCTAACCGTTTTTCGAGGAAAACCTCATCGGCAGATATGCCCGTGATCAAGGACAATTTCTTCTTCAACTCCCGCATCTTTAGATCCTTTCTCTTCTTCAATGTTTCATAGTTGGGTTCGCCGTAGTCAAAGAATTGATTCAAATCGGACGACTCAAATCCCATCTCACCCACCTCAAAAAAGTAAGCCATCATCCGTTTCTCCAATTCGGTTAATGGCTCTGATACCTTTACCTCCAACCGCTCCGGCACGTCCTTTTTTTCACATCCTACCATAAACCTCCACCTGTACCAACCTATCAAAACAATGACCATCAATGTCAATACAACAAAAATCAAAATCCAATTGGGTGATACCTTAAAGACAAAAACCTCTTGCGAAAGAGGTACTCCCAGATAATCCTTGCGATTTACCAACTCAACCAAAAAACTATTCTGATCATGATGCACACGAGATAAAAGCAACTGCTCACCTTCCTCGATTAACTCAAACAAACTGGTAAACTTATCTGAAGCATATACAGTAACCCTATTTTGATCTACATCCACATGCAATAATTTATTGCCCAAACGGGCCAAATGGCCATCGTTCTTCCAAAACTTCAATAAATACTCATTTTGAGGATTCCATGTCAATTCCAAAGATCCAAGATTGCGCCACTCCCAGGTTTTGGTATTCAAAACACGTACTACATCCAAATCCTCACCTCCATTGATTCCTTCCGATTTCCCCTTGAAGAAATACTTTTCCTCAGAACCCCTAAATGAAAAACCACCAGAAAAATCGGGAGGCTCTTGCCCTCTGCACTTGCGGTGATACCATCCATGCGTGTCCCAATCAAAATAGGTGGTGATGTTGGTGGTCTCAAAAAATCCATACCCCCCCGTCATGAAAATGGTATCGTTCTGGGTCCAAATCAAACTAGAGTGCTGATTCTTGTGGCGAAAGGAATGGTCTATTCTTACAATAGAATCACCCATCAACTGGTAAACCATTCCGCAACCTGAAACCACAAAATAATCGCCTCTGGAATTGGAAATGGGAATAAAATCTGAACGCAATGTATTGTAATCAATTCCCTCTTGGTAGTGAATTTTTTCTATTCTCCAAGGATTCCCCAATCCATCAGAACTAAATAAAGTATCATTGCTGATGACATGGAAATGATTGGTCACCTTGCTAAAAAACACCACTGGTGTTCTTTTAAACACCAACGTCTGTGCCTCACCATCTTGGGTAAAACCAAATAATATCAAAAAAGTAAAGACCCAAAAACTGCGCATTCACCGATTCTTTGGCGGCAAAAGTACAGCTTTACAACTATTTTATGACAAATGGCTTTCGGATATTGTCACAAATCACAAAATAATATCCTGGATTTAACATGGAGCAATCCAACTGCACCTGAGCTGAAGCCGCATTGCTATTGACATGCATGACCTCTCTTCCACAAACATCCACCACAATAATTTCATCTAATTTCAATACATTTCTATTGCCAACAATGTTTAGAATCCCATCTAACAATGGATTAGGATACAAGATGAAGTCCAATTGCTCTTCGCTATCAACGCTGTTAACAGCTTCATACTCATCATACACGATAAAATCGTCCATTGCCGCTTCCACCAGGGATCCGCCACTCAAATTTACCTCAGGACGAAGGCTGTCAGAAGCAATAAATCTTATTTTCATTTGGGCAGTTGGTGTCAACAAATCCTCAACCCTATAGGCAGCCATTCTCCAACGCGCATCTGAGGTCATGGTGTTCTCTAAACTGATCCAGTTTTGGCCATTGTCATTGGACAACTGAACTTGGAACCAATCCGCTCCGGGGTTGGCTCCGCCGGGTGGGCTATTGGTGTACCAACGATTATAAGCGATGATGGGATGTGTATAAGTTGTAAAATCCATGGTGGGGGATTGCAATGTGGTATGTCCACCATCGACATCATTGGCACCAATTCCATCATTGGGTAATGCATTGCCGGTTGCAAAACAATACTCACCACCTTCCGTGGTTTGCGTCCCTGTTTGCACGATGGTCCCTGGCGCAGCATCCACTGTAACACTGCTGATAGGCTGCACCAAGTCCCAAATACCGGTAGTGGCATTGTCACCTGTCACCCCTGTTGACCAAGCACCCCAAGGTTCATTGTTGTCACAATCTTGAACAGCCACTGGACTCACTCCTATCAAGGTTACATAGGGCAAGTTGGGATAGATGCTCAAATGAGCACCAGCAGGATCCGCAGCGCCAATATTATTGTTGATGTCCGTGACGGTCATGTAATACTTGACAACAGTTGCCAAAGGGTGAGAACCAACACTTGCCGTGTATTGACCGCCACCTTGATCCGCCATGGGCACTTCTTGCCAATTGCTGTTGTTGATTTGATAATGCAAAGCGACATCGCTGATATAATTGATATAAGGGAAATCCAAATTCAAACCGCTTTCTAACAAAACATCTGTATTTTCCTGCAAGAATGGCTCATTCAAGTGAACCAACTCTGCACTAGAAATCAAAGAGATTCCGTGCATGTAAAACCCTTGAACAATAGCATTGCCATTGGGCGTTCCGTTGGTGATGTCGCCATCATCATCATCAGCCAATAAAGCATCAATCAATACATCTGTATAAGCTTGTCCTTCATTTCCATCTTGGGTCATGGCCTGCATACCCGCATAGGCCTCCACAAACAAAGGAATCGTTATGTTCCAATTTGCACCCATCAATAAATGGGTATCCCACCAGGCGCCCATGAGGATTTCACCATCTTGGTGCACCTCACCTACCAAATCCATTGGATAAACCTTGAGATCTGCATCGTAACGGCGAATAGGATCGGTATTATCTACATAAAACCCGCTTCCCAAAATCGGATTGTTGCTTAACGAAATGGCCCAAAAATCTGCATAAGCCTCTCCAATGGCGCCATTCATAAAGAAGCCGCCCAATGATTGGTAATAGTTGTCATTGATACCGTGACCATATTCATGATAGGCAACATCGGGAATATTGGAAGTTGCATTACAGCCATTGGCCAAATCATAAAAGTTGATGGACGTCCCATCATAAAAAGCATTGCAATCTCCTCCTGTCACATCAATGTTGGTGGGCAGTTGAAAATCCATGCCTGTAAAATCAGGCATCCAAAATTTCATGTGATCATGAATATCCTGAACACTGCGGTAAGCAGTTCTTTCTTTGATATTGGCGTCGTTGTCAAAAGAGACAACGTTACTTCCCTCCTGCAATGTAGCCGTGAATGAAGGCGTCGTTGTTCCCGTATAAACTTTGGCCCAAGGACCTTCCAAACTGAATGTAGCATTGAAGGGTCCTGTCTGCGGGATGTTCACATTGCCGTTACCATCCGTGTAATAAGTATTGCCATTGGCGACAATTTTCAAATTGGGTAAAACACCTTGAACAGGAGCATCCCAAGGTGAAGTCAAGTAATAGGTAGAGCCCACATTGACATCCACCGCCAACATGGCATTGCACGATTGGGTGCAAGGCTGTCCTTTTCCATGAGCATGAGCGACCTGATTTTTGCGCATCAAAACAAAGCCTGTTTCCGCATCAACATAGGTCAAATAATGTTGAGGAATTCTTGCCGCGTTGTGCGCGTGAATCATGACTTCATATACCAAATGCAATTGCTGTTCGCCATTGTTGCGCATAACGGGGAGAAATTTCAACGGCTCACTCACCCATGCGGTATCCAATACCGTAGGAAGCATAAACAAGGCGTTGGACAAAGCTGTCTCACTGCTGATTTGCGGTTGGGCACTCAAGTCTTTGGTTGAATACAAATCTGTTGTAAATGAAACGATGCCCTGATCCACTCTTTCCCATTTGAATTGAGAAAATAGAATCTCAATGCCGTTGTATTCTTGTACAAAACGATGAATGATCTTCTTTCCAGTTCGGATAATGGGCTGCTCTACCAATTGAGCTGCTTGCCAACCAAATTGATTCAACACCTCATTTCTAAAAGCATCATCTGATAATGGAATGGACTTTCCCCAAGCCTTGTGCAAGGTTTGGTTCTGCTCATTGAACTGCGCTGACCAACCTGGATGTTGGGCTGCAAATTGTTTCCAACTTTCTTGGTTGCGCAACGCTTGTTGATGTTGATGTGATACAGGAGAAACCTTAGCCAAACGAACCTCAAAAGGATCATGGCTCATCTCTAAGTTGCCTTGTGAAAAAGCAACACCACTTACTAGAAATAAAAAGAGGGATAAAAGTTTTTTCATCCCTCTAACATACCGTTTATTTTGGAAAACAGAAAAGAATTTAACGATTTTCTTTCTCGGATTTCTCTTTTTTATCGTCTTTGCTTGTTGTAAAATAAGAAAACAAACTTTGCATCACTTCTTCACGGGCTTCTAACTCACGCTGCAATTTGGCATTTTGTTCTGCCAAAGCTTCATTGTCTTTTTTCAAAGCTTCCACTTCTTGTGGCGTTTGCTTATTGTTTTCCATGCTGGTAAAGATAATCAATTAATCTGTTTTTCGCTTCGCGATTTCATCTCTGATTTGACTGGCGCGCTCGTAGTCTTCTTCAGCCAAAGCCTCTTGCAATGCATCCTCCAATTCAGCCATACTCAATTCATGTGCATCCTCTGTCCCATCCATATCTGGAAGGTTTCCGAAATGACCCAAGGCTTTCTCATCTTGGTGGGTGATGGCATTTTCTTTTAATATAAATTCCTGACAGAAAATGGGACAATCAAATCTCAGGGCAATGGCCACGGCATCACTAGTGCGGGAATCAATCTCCACTTGTCTGCTGTCCATGATGGCAATCAATTTGGCGTGAAACACACCCTCTTTGAAGTTGTATATTTCCACTTCCAATACCTCAATACCAAATGAGGTCGCCAATGTTTTAATCAGGTCATGCGTAAGTGGACGCAGGGGTTCAATGCGTTCCATGGCAATGGCAATGGCTTGAGCCTCGCCACCACCAATGATGATGGGCAAACGCCAAATACCCTCCATGTCCATCAACACCATTTGGTAGGCACCTGAGGTGGTCCCACTGGGGCTGATGTCAGCAACGTGCAATTGAATTCTTTTGGCCACCGCTTATTTGTTAGCGTTAAATGTTTTTGCAGCTGCAATGATTTGAGGCAATACTTCAAATGCATCGCCAACAATTCCGTAATCAGCCGCTTTGAAGAAAGGTGCTTCTGCATCTTTGTTAATGACGACAATCACCTTGCTACCGTTGACACCAGCCAAATGCTGAATAGCACCACTGATACCAACTGCAATATACAAGTTGGGGCGAATGGCAATTCCTGTCTGCCCTACGTGCTCATGATGAGGTCTCCAACCAATATCAGAGACAGGACGAGAACAAGCGGTTGCTGCTCCCAATTCCTTAGCCAACTCTTCAATGGGACTCCAATGCTCTGGACCTTTCATTCCTCTTCCACCGCTTACCACGATGTCCGCCTCTGGCAATGGAATACCTGCATCATCGTGGTTTCCTTTCACCTCAACCAACTTCACTTGATCATTTCCTGCAGCACTATCAGCACTCATGGCACATGAACCACCTGTTTTTTTCACGCCAAATGAATTGGGCAATACGGTTAAAACCACTTTGTTGTTTTTTGAAGCAACTTCAGCTATGGCTTTACCGGAAAATACGTTGCGCTTTACAACAACACCATTTCCGACACTGGCCATTTGCGTTGCTCCAGAAATCAATGAAGCACCGCTGCGAATAGCGATGCGTGGAGCGATTTCTTTCCCTGCATTGTCATGACTGCACACCAACAATTGGATGTTGTGTTGATCAACCAATGACTGTATTTTATCTGTAATGGATTGGCTATTGTGTTGCCCTGTAATGTTGATGGCATTGCTTACGCCCACCTCACCCAATCCGGCATCACCTTGAATCTCTCCGAAAATAACAGCTGTAATTTCAGCTGCATTTCCTGCATGCATGGCAATGGCATAAGATGCCGCTTCCAATCCAGCCTTGGTGGCCTTGCCATTGTGATTTTCTACAAATACTAATGTTTTCATGTCTTTCCTGGATTAAATGACTTTGGCTTCTTCGTGTAACAATTGAATCAAGCTGCCCGCTTGATCGGCAGGAATCATTTTGCATCCGCTCTTAGCGGGAGGCATTTCAAACTGCTGCACTGCTGTGGCAGCCGCGGCACCGCAAGATGGCACAACAGCCAAAGGTTTGGTTCTTGCCGCCATGATGCCGCGCATATTGGGAATGCGTTGTTCTGCCATTCCTTTGGCAGCAGACACCACCATGGGCAAAGAAGATTCAAACACTTCAATCCCTGTTGCTATTTCTCTTTCTAAAACAACTTTGTTGTCTTTTAATTCCAATTTAGAAGCGCCAAAAACATAGGGCAATCCCAACATTTCAGCCATCATTCCGGGGACTACACCGCCATTGTATTGGATGGTCTCTTTCCCGCACAAAATCAAATCAAAAGCGTTATCCTTGGCGTATTGTGCCAATTCTGTAGCAACAGCAAAAGCATCACTTTCAGGGGCATCAATTCTAACACCTTCATCGGCTCCGATAGCCAATGCCTTGCGGATAATGGGCTCATAATCTGCACCGCCCTCAGACGCTGCAACAACGGTCCCACCAAGTGTTTCTTTTAATTCTAAGGCTCTTACCAACGCATACCATTCATCATACGGATTGATGATAAAGGTGACGCCATTTTCGTCATAGGTGGTTGGATTTGAAAATGCGATTTTCGCAGTGGTATCAGGAACTTTGCTGATACAAACGAGGATCTTCATCAGTCTTTATTTTGTGGAGGCAAAGGTAGTCATGGAAAACAAAAAAGCCATCGAATCGATGGCTTTTTTCAATGATATTTTTTCAAGATTATTCAGCAGCTGAATCGTCCTTCTTTTTGCGAGGAGCGCGTTTTGCTTTTGGCTTCTCTTCAGCTGATCCTTCTGCACCTTCTGTTGCAGAAGCTTCCACTGAACCCTCATCTTCTTTCTTCTTAGCACCACCACGACGTGTGCGCTTTTTAGCAGCAGCCATATCCGCTTCTTTGCCATAGATTTCGTTGAAATCAACCAACTCAATCATCGCCATTTCAGCGTTGTCTCCTTGACGGAATCCCAAACGGATGATGCGCGTGTAACCTCCTGGACGATCTGCGATCTTTGGAGATACCTCACGGAACAATTCCGTTACAGCCTCTTTATTTTTCAAATAACTGAAAACAATACGGCGAGAGTGGGTGCTGTCGGTTTTTGATTTGGTCAACAAAGGCTCAACAAACTTTTTTAAAGCTTTAGCCTTGGCTACAGTGGTATTGATACGCTTGTGCTCGATCAAAGAGTTAGCCATATTCATTAACAAAGCTTCGCGGTGCTCTGCCTTTCTTCCTAAATGATTTACTGTTTTTCCGTGTCTCATTTCTTTACGCTATTTTGATCGATTAATCGCGATCCAATTTGTATTTTGATACGTTCATTCCGAACTGTAATCCTTTGTTCTCTACCAACTCTTCCAACTCGGTCAAAGACTTCTTACCAAAGTTTCTAAACTTCAACAAGTCGTTTTTATTGAAAGAAACCAAGTCTCCTAAAGTGTCGATATCAGCAGCTTTCAAGCAATTCAATGCGCGCACGCTCAAATCCATATCCACCAATTTGGTCTTCAACAATTGACGCATGTGCAAGCTGCTCTCATCAAACTCTTCAGACTCACGCTTGATTTCAGTTTCCAAAGTAATGCGCTCATCACTGAACAACATAAAGTGGTGAATCAAAATCTTGGCGGCTTCTTGTAAAGCGTTCTTTGGCGTGATTGAACCATCACCTTGGATTTCAAGAATCAACTTCTCATAGTCAGTCTTTTGCTCCACGCGGAAGTTCTCAATGCTGAATTTAACGTTACGCATTGGGGTAAAGATGCTGTCGATGAAGATGGTTCCAACAGGAGCACTGCTGGTTTTATTCTCTTCAGCTGGACGGTATCCACGACCCTTTTGAATAACCAAATCCATTTTGATTTTCACCTTTGGGTCCATGTTGCAAACCACTAAATCTGGGTTCAAAACTTGGAATGCAGTGGTGAAGTTACCGATTTCACCGGCTTTGAATTGATCTTGACCACCAACAGTGATGGAGAACTTTTCGTAGTCAGTACCATCAATTTGACATTTAAAACGAACTTGCTTTAAATTCAAAATGATTTCAGTGATATCTTCAACAACGCCTTTGATGGTTGAGAATTCGTGGTCAACACCTTCAATTTTGATGGAGGTGATGGCAAAGCCTTCCAAAGAGGAAAGCAAAATGCGGCGCAACGCGTTTCCGATGGTAATTCCGAATCCGGGTTCCAACGGACGGAATTCGAATGAACCAGTGAAATCATTGCTTTCGAGCATGATTACTTTGTCTGGTTTTACGAAATCAATAATGGCCATTCTTAAATGTTTTAGTTTATAGATTACTTAGAATACAATTCGACGATCAACTGCTCTCTGATGTTCTCAGGGATTTGAACGCGCTCTGGATGCTTGATATACACACCTGCTTTGTCAGCATCGTTCCAATCCAACCAGTCAAATTTTTGACGGTTAGACAAAGACATAACGATTGATTGCAAAGACTTTGATTTCTCACGCACTGCGATTCGATCGCCGGCACGCAACAAATAAGAAGCGATATTCACAACATGACCGTTAACAGTGATGTGACCATGACCTACCAACTGACGAGCGCCAGAACGAGTAGGAGCAATTCCCAAACGATAAACAACGTTATCCAAACGAGACTCGCACAAAGTCAACAAAATCTCACCGGTAACACCTGGACGAGCAGAAGCCTTTTTGTAAAGGTTCTCAAATTGCTTCTCCAAAATACCATAAGTATATTTTGCTTTTTGCTTTTCAGCCAACTGAATTGCGTATTCAGACTGTTTTGCACGACGCTTGTTAGGACCGTGTTGTCCGGGTGGGTAATTACGCTTTTCTAAACCTTTATCAGGGCCATAGATTGCCTCACGAAACTTACGTGCAATCTTTGTTTTGGGTCCAATATATCTTGCCATTTTCTTAGTTCAATTAATTAGATACGACGTGCTTTAGGAGGACGACATCCGTTGTGAGGAAGTGGAGTTGTGTCCACAATCTCTGTAACCTCGATACCCACAGTGTGGATAGTACGGATAGCTGACTCACGGCCTGCTCCAGGTCCTTTTACAAATACTTTCACTTTGCGAAGGCCCAAATCGAATGCTTCTTTACCGCATTGCTCAGCTGCCATTTGTGCAGCATAAGGCGTGTTCTTCTTTGATCCTCTGAAACCCATCTTACCAGCAGATGACCATGAAATCACCTGACCACTGTTATTGGTCAAGCTGATAATGATGTTGTTGAAAGTAGATTGCACGTGGCATTGTCCAACTGCTTCTACTACAACGTTCTTCTTTTTCTTTTTTTCTACTTTAGCCATGATTCGTATCTATGGTGCTATTGATTATTTAACCGCTTTTTTCTTGTTCGCAACTGTCTTACGCTTACCCTTACGAGTACGAGAGTTGTTCTTGGTAGACTGACCGCGCAATGGAAGACCCAAACGGTGACGGATACCACGGTAGCAACCGATGTCCATTAAACGCTTAATGTTCATTTGAACTTCTGAACGCAATGCGCCTTCAACTTTAATTTCCTCGGTGATGAAACCACGGATTTTTGACAAATCGTCGTCATTCCATTCTGATACTTTCTTGTTGAAGTCGATTTCGCTTGCACTTAAAATGCGACGCGCTGTGCTACGACCAACACCGTAGATATAGGTCAAACCTATTTCTCCTCTTTTGTTACGTGGTAAATCGATACCTGCAATCCTTGCCATTTTCTGATATTAGTTATATCCCAATTGGGGTTTATCCTTGTCTTTGTTTGTACTTGGGGTTCTTCTTGTTGATTACATACAACTTCCCTTTGCGGCGAACAATCTTACATTCTGCCGAACGCTTCTTGATAGAGGCTCTTATTTTCATCTTTTCTAAGTTACTTATTTGTATCTAAAACTAATTCTTCCTTTTGTCAAATCGTAAGGGGACATCTCCACCTTTACTTTGTCTCCTGGTAAGATTCGGATGTAGTGCATCCTCATTTTACCTGATATATGTGCAATAATTACATGCCCATTCTCCAACTCTACACGAAACATTGCATTGGACAGAGCCTCTACAATTACGCCATCTAGTTCGATCGATGATTGTTTCGCCATTTTTCTTTTCCTCTCTGGGTCTAGCCCCTATTTATTATTATTCAATACCAAATCTACTTCCTTGAAACTGGATAACACTTCTGCGTTGTTTTTTCTAACCACTATGGTGTGCTCAAAATGCGCACTGGGCTTTCCATCTGTTGTTTGGATGGTCCATCCGTCTTTCATTTGGCGTACGTTCTTAGTTCCCAAATTAATCATTGGCTCGATAGCCAATACCCAACCTTCTTGCAGTACTGGGCCGCTACCCTTTCTTCCATAGTTAGGAACTTCTGGAGCTTCATGCAAGTTGATTCCAACCCCATGTCCAACCAATTCTCTCACTACGCCAAAACCATGATTCTCAGCATGAGTCTGAACAGCATTGCCGATATCACCGATTCTGTTTCCCGCTACAGCCTTAGCAATAGCCATATCTAAACATTCTCGGGTTACCTGAAGCAATTTACTCACCTCTGGGGCAATTTCTCCTACTGCAAAAGTAAAAGCTGAATCCCCCCAATAACCGTCTTTAACCACTCCAATATCCACTGAAACAATATCTCCTTCTTTCAAAGGATCTCTGTTGGGAATACCATGAACAACGGCTGAATTAACGCTAGCGCAAATACTATTCGGAAAGTCATTGTATCCCAAGAAGCCTGGATAAGCACCATGATCTTTGATAAAATCATGCACCAATTTATCCAACTCCGCAGTAGACACTCCGGGTCGTATGTGCGACGCCAACATCGCTTGTGTTTTTCCAATAAGCAAAGAACTTACGCGGATGAGCTCAATCTCATCCTCGGTTTTAACAACCGGTTTCGCCCCCCTCGTCACTGTTAGACAGTATAACCTGTGCTGACAGCAGCACCACCTGTATTTCGTCCTCTTACGCGTCCGGATTTCATCAATCCATCGTAGTGACGAGACAACAAGTGACTCTCAATCTGTTGTAACAAATCCAACATAACTCCCACGGTAATCAACAGAGACGTTCCTCCGAAGAATTGTGCAAATTGTTGCGCTTTTGCCAAGCCTAACATCATCAAAATTGAAGGCAAGATTGCAATAAGGCCGACAAATATACCACCAGGAAGGGTAATATTGGACAAAACTCTATCAATAAATTCAGCAGTGTCTTTTCCAGGCTTCACTCCAGGTACAAAATTACCATTTCTTTTTAAATCATCGGCAATCTGTGTTGGATTGGTAACGATGGCTGTATAGAAGAAGGTGAAAAGAATAATGGTGACAAATAGTAACACGTTATAACCCACACCATCGATTCTTGTCAAACTAGCCAATATACCATTATCGCGGAAAGACTCCGTATTTTGCAAGTACAATGGAATGAACATGATGGCTTGCGCAAAAATGATCGGCATAACACCGGCAGAATTGACTCGCAATGGAATAAATGAACGAGCAGCCTCCCCTTGTGGCATTCCTGCTGAAGAACCGGCGCTTAAACGTGCCATTTGAACAGGGATTCTGCGAACCGCCTGAATGATACCAATGGTTGCGCCGATAATCACCACCAAAGTAGCCATTTCAATCAAAAAGAAGAAAGGTGTTTGTGCTGCAAACTCAGCAAACAATCCTCGGGGAATATCAGAAATGATACCCGTCATGATAATCAAAGATGTTCCATTTCCAATTCCCTTATCAGTAATTCTTTCACCCA
>JBEISW010000099.1:0-7542 GCA_040375215.1 Crocinitomicaceae bacterium
CCTATTCCATGCGATGATTTTTTGTTTATTGAAAGCTCAGATAATTACATGATTGAAGACATAGAAGTTGTAGATGTTTCTGGAGTAAGAGTAATTGGAAAATCTATGAGTGGCGAAAATAAACTGGATTTAAGTGATTTATCCAGTGGGCTTTATGTGATAATCTATAGATTAAGTGATGGCTCAGTTGGACAACGAAGGATTTCCAAAGTTTAGCTATTATTGGATAATTGATAACTTATAAGAGTATGAGAAAATTGTTTAGTTTGTTTATTTCTTGTTTGTTGCTCTCTGCGGGTAACGCCCAAATAACACTAGCTCCGGGCATAACAGCTGATCAAGCTGTTCAATACCTTTTAGGTCCCAATGTTACCTATTTCAACGCCCAATTCACCGGTGATCCCGGACAGTTGGGTTATTTAACTGGTGGCGGAGCTCCAACGGCTTTTGCGATTGAAGATGGGGTTACCCTGACTTCAGGCCATGTGAATGAATTACAGTTGGGAGCAACTGTTCCCGGCATAACCGGTGGTGTAGCCAACAATCCTGATTTATTGGAAGTAGCCAATTCTGTGTTTCCAATGATTGGTCTTAATTTGACCATTCAAGATGTGAATGACCAAGCCATTTTAGAATTTGATTTTATTGCCACAGGCAACACGTTGTCTTTTGATTACATTTTCGGGTCAGATGAATATTTGACCTACGTAGACCAGGTGTACAATGATGTATTTGCGTTTTTCCTGGCAGGTCCTGGTATCACCGGTGATTATTCAGCGCCTCCGGGTTACCCAGGAGGTTCCACCAATATTGCGATTATTCCAGGTTCGGATCCAGCTTTGCCCATTACCATTTCCAGCTTGAACAATGAGGATTACAGTCAGTATTATGTTGATAATCCACAGAATGTCGATATTGGTAGCAATGGTTACACTGTGCCTTTGTTGGCTACTTACCCATTATTGTGCGGTGAAACCTACCATATCAAACTAGCCATTGCAGATGCGCAGGATGGTTCTTTGCAGTCCTTTGTTACGTTAAGAGCTGGTAGCTTCAATGTAGGAAACAACTTAATCCAACCTGTAAGTGTCAACATATCAGGAAGTCAGGGTGGTATCACTGGTTTTCCTGCCAACGCTATTTTGGAAGGCGAGAGTTGTTATGATGGTTTCTTTGTAATCTCTCCACCGCCATGTTTATTGGAGCCCGATACCATCACACTTTATTTTGGCGGATCGGCCACATTGGGAGAAGATTACACCTACGATGGCGATACGACACTGGTGGTTTATCCCGGTACTTATGATACTTTGTTCCTGAATGCCATGGTGGATGATATAGCAGAAGGAACCAACACCATCACTTTTGGTAATATCACCTCAACGTATGAAACCATCGATATTGGTTTTATTTATGTCGATCCTTTGGATACTTTGAATGGCGTAGACATGGATACCACAACGGCAACAATGATTATTGTTGACTACAATCCAATTAACGTGAGTACACTCCCTGATATTGGTTTGTGTGAAGCTGTGATTCCTGAGAGCTATGGTCCTAACGCGATCACTGCAAACACCGGCGTTCCTCCTTATTTGTATCAATGGGAAAATCCACTAGGAGATATTGTTTCTAACAATGACACCGCATTTTTTCAATACCAGGCCCCCGGAATTGTTCCCGGACAATATTGGATGACCGTTACCGATTTTTGCGGACTGACAGATTCGTCGTCTTTTGAGGTAACTGATCCGGTTCCCGTCAATGTCAATGCATTGAGCAATGTTGTACTTTGTCAATCTCCCATTAATGTGAATGTTGAAAACGCCATTTCTCAAGGTGCTGCACCTTATTCTTTTACTTGGAAAAATCCAGCCAATGAAAGTGTCGTAACGAATAGTGCCAACTCCGTTTTTACTTTCACTCCTGGCGATGCTAGCTTAACCAACGGAAACTATGAGGTGATCATCAATGATTATTGCGGAACTTCAGATAGCACCACGCTAAATCTTCAGATTCCTGTTCCTCCCGCCAAACCGGTCACTTTGCCGGATTCAATTATTTCTGGCTTATGTACTGGGGATACTTTGACTTTGACCGCATGGAGCAGTGAGAATCTTTTGTACAAATGGTGGTTTTATGATGGTTCGGACACCATCGACACCATAGGGGTATCCGCTTCATATTTTATTGGCAGTGCGTTTCCTATGACCTATTGGTGCACAGTTACTGAAGATCAATGTGATTATTCACGGGCTGTTCATTTTACAATCGAAGCATTGCCCTGTACAGTTGAATTTCCAAATTTGATGTCTGGTTTCGCTGGCGATGCCAAGTCATTTAGCGAATTGTGTGATCCTGAAGTGTATGTTGACGAATTTGAAGAAGGTCAACCCATAGGAAACCAAACTTTCCATATTTGCGGATTATTTGATCCTTATGAAGGCTCCTGGAAATATCCAAACTCTACGCTGAAGGTTTTTAATCGATGGGGTAACGTGGTTTATGAAAGTGGAGATTATAAAAATGATTGGAAAGTATCTGATTTGTCAGAAGGTGTTTACTACTATGAATTTGTTTGGAACAGACCTAAAAAGGAATATTACACAGGTTCATTCAATGTGTTGAAATAGATTATTTTTCTACCAATAAAGAGCCGGTCATTTCGATCGGCTTTTCTATTTCCATCAGATGTAATATGGTGGGCGCTACGTCAGCCAAAATACCATCTTTAACAGCGCTCACAGCATCAGAAATAACCCAAACGGGCACAGGGTTGGTGGTATGGGCTGTATTGGGCGATCCATCTTCATTGATGGCTTTGTCTGCATTGCCATGATCTGCGATGATAATGAATTGATAGCCATGTTGAATGCCAAATTCAACCAACTCTTTCAAGCATTGGTCTACCGTTTCTACAGCCTTGATAATTGCATCCCAAACACCAGTGTGTCCAACCATATCAGGATTGGCAAAGTTGAGACAAATGAAATCTGGTGAATCTTTGATGATGGTCTCCTTGGTTTTCTCTAATATGCCTTGCGCTGACATCTCTGGCATCAGGTCATATGTGGCCACCTTGGGTGATGGTACCATTCCTCTTTGTTCCTTTTCAAATGGTTCCTCCCGTCCACCACTGAAGAAAAAAGTAACGTGAGGGTATTTTTCTGTTTCGGCAATACGCAATTGTGATCTCCCCGCATTGGAAATTACCTCACCTAGGGTTAATGCAAGGTTGTCTTTTTGAAATACAATATGAACTTTTTTGAACTTCTCATCATATTGCGTCATTGTAATATAGTACAAATATGGAATGGGAGACATTTCAAATTCTGGAAAAGGCTGCTGACTTAGTACCTCCGTGATTTCTCTACAACGGTCTGTACGGTAATTGAAACAAATGACAACATCACCTTCTGCTATGGGGGAAAAATGATTCTCAATTTTTATGGGTTCAATGAACTCATCGGTTACGCCAGCGTTGTAAGATGCATCTATTCCATATGAAGCGTTGGAGTATTTTGTTCCAATGCCCTTGGTCATCAAATCAAAAGACCTTTTTACGCGTTCCCATCGCTTATCCCTGTCCATGGCAAAGTAGCGTCCAATAACAGAAGCAATCTTTACGCCTGTTGATTCAATGGCCTTTTCAAATGCTCGAATATATCCTAGTCCACTTTGAGGATCCGTGTCTCTGCCATCTGTGATCGCATGGACACAAGTTTTTACTTCTGGAAATTTGGCAGCGATCTCACAAATGGCAGCGGCATGCAGCCAGTGGGAATGAACGCCCCCATCACTGATCAATCCAATTAAGTGAACGGTTTTGTTGTTTTGTTGGGCATATTCAAAACCAGATAGCAAAGTGGGATTGGAATAGAATTCTTTATCTCGAATGTTTTTATTAATTCTGACCAATTCTTGGAATACCACGCGTCCAGCACCAATATTCATGTGTCCAACTTCAGAGTTTCCCATTTGTCCATCTGGAAGTCCTACGTGCTCACCATCGGTTCTTAAAGTTGCGTTCGGGTAGGATTGGTAAAGGCTATCGGCAAAAGGAGTATGTGCGTTAGCAATTGCATCCGAGTTGTCTTTTTTGCCAATTCCCCAACCATCTAAAATGACCAAGGCTACTTTTTTATTGTGTTTTTGCATGATAAGGTAAACGAATTTCAATGATACTTCCTTTGGGCTCGTTTCGGTTAAAGGATATCGAGCCATTGTATATTTTAATGATGTTTTGAACGAGATATAAACCAAGCCCAGTGCCAGGTTGCTGTGAATGTGTGTTTACACCGCGATAAAAAGCTTTCAATACTTGATCTCGTTCTTGATCATTAAAACCTATGCCTTCATCTTTAACAAGTATGACGATATTGTTGTTTTGGAAAAGGCTCAAAGTAATTTGACTTCCCGATGAACTGTATTTGGCCGCATTATCCATCAGGTTGGATAAAATAGCTCCCATGAGTTCAGGGTCAAAAGGAAAGGTCAAATCACCTGCTTTTTCTATAATCCATTGGTGTTCAGGATACCATTGTCTGTATTTGCGAAGTTCTGACTCGGCAATCTCATCCAATTGTATTGTAGAGTTCCATAAGTTGATTCCTACACCGTTGGTTCGGGTAGTTAGCAGAATGTTTTCAATTTGCTGGTGTAATTTGTTCAAAGCGCTTTGCGCATTTTTGATCATTCGCTCTTGTGTTTCAGAATCTGTTTTTCGCTTCAATAATGTATCCAGCATCAACCGTATACTGGCCAATGGAGTTTTAAGTTCATGGGTTACCGAAAGTAGAAAGGTGTTTTCTGTTTTGGCCCTTTGCATATCGGTTTTAATGGTTTTATGAATGAACCGAAAACCCAGAAATAGAAGGATGCAAAATACAATTCCTTCCCCAACAACCATGCTCAATTTGTAAAAATAAACCTGATTTTCAGGATATATCAGTCTATAATTCCTTTCCAATTGAATGCCCCACCATGTCAATTGAAGAATGACATACAAAAATAGAATGATCAAAAAATAGAGTCTGTACTTCCGCAATTTCACCATGTAAAATTACTACTTTTGAGCGTGCTTTTAAGGATTATCATTCTACTCTCCATTTTTGTTTACTCATTGTCTATGAATGGACAAAAGGTGGGTTTGGTATTGAGTGGTGGTGGTGCTCAGGCTCTTTCTCACATAGGTGTAATAAAGGCGCTCGAGGAGCGTCATATCAGTATCGATTATATCGTTGGGACAAGCATGGGTAGTGTCATTGGCGCCATGTATGCATCCGGAATGACGGTGGCTGAAATGGAAGCATACGTAACGTCCGATGCCTACCGTGAAATGTCTGAAGGTGTTATTGATGTGAAGTATCAGTATCTTTTTCATCAACCTCCGAGTGATGCCTCCATGTTATCCATTCGTTTGGGAGGAGGGGAGTCTGTGAGGCGATCCATCCCCACCCACCTGATATCGCCGGAAATTATGGATTGGGAAACCATGAAGGGTTTGAGCGCTGCCAATTATAGGTGCCATGAGAATTTTGATTCTTTGATGATTCCATTCAGGTGTTTGGCTTCAGATGTTGAGACCAAGCGTTCTGTAGTTTTTGGATCAGGTTCATTAAGTCAGGCCGTGCGTGCGTCCATGACCTATCCGTTCTACATACCGGCCATTGAAGTGGATGGTAAGTTAATGTTTGATGGCGGTATTTATAACAACTTTCCTTTGGATGTCATGTACGAGACATTTATGCCCGATATCATTATTGGATCAAATGTGTCAGGCATCATTGCACAACCTCAGGAAGATGATTTTTTCTCTCAAATTGAGAGTTTGATTGTTTACCGTGAATTGAATGATATTCCATGTCCTGAGTCCATAGAAATTAGACCAGACGTTTCAGCCTTCGGTACTTTTACTTTTGGTAATGCGGTAGATATTATTCAAAAAGGTTATTCGGCAGCTCAAGAACAATTAGAAATTTGGATGGAACGTCATGGTTCTATGGTATTTCATTCTCATCCGACAATTGAACAAAAGAGAAAACGATTTTTAGCCAAGCAAGTTCCTGAAGTCATTACTAAAATTGAAATTGTAGGCCTTGATGAAAGTGAATCGCAACGAATGGTAAGGGGTATTACTTTGGGGTTATCAAAAGTGGATTTTAGTGAGCTAGAAACCCGTTACTATGCAATGTGGCGTGATCAACGAATACACAAGGTGTTTCCCTTAAGCACGGCAGATACCTCTATGTTTGGGGGAGATGGTTATCTGTTGAGGTTCAAAGTAAAAAAGGAACTGCCTGCTTTGGTTACCATGGGTGGGAATTTTTCTTCAAGATCAATCAATACGGGGATGATTGCATTTCAATACTACCTTTTGAAAAACAGAGATGCATCACTATATGGAAATAGTTATTTTGGAAAATTTTACGGTTCTGCTCTAATTGGCGCTCATTGGTCAACAAGGTCGTTTCGTTTTCCCTCATCAGTTTCATTAGAGTTTGTTCAGAATCGCTGGGATTACTATCGAAGTGTTTCAGCTTTTTTTGAGGATGTAAAACCATCATTTGTTTTGATTAATGAGCGTTTTTTTCAGTCTAAAATCAAATTGTCGCCCACTCAACACTCCGTTATTCATGTTCAGTGTGCCTACACACACCAGTATGATAAATACTATCAAACGAGACAGTTTTTATCTGTAGATACTTCTGATGTGACAGAGTTTGATGGATGGGTTCAAAGGCTTTCATGGGAATACAATACACTGAATAGGAAACAATATGCAAGTGAGGGGTCTCTTATTAAACTTGGTTTAAAGAATGTTTATGGCAGAGAGTTGACCATTCCTGGTTCTACAAGTGTAATAAGCGACAGCACAACTTTGTGGCACAATTGGATTGGATTGATTTGAAATGTTCAGCATTGAAGTATTGGAAATTGACAAGGCATATATCTTGGTTGACCCAAATTGGCGGGACTTGGTGCAATCAAGATGCATTCAACAATTACATTGGTACAATGGTTCAAATGGCACAGTTCAATGCAATTCCTGAGGCGAGTACTTTTTTCATGCCTCAGTTCAGAGGCTTGATTTATACAGCTGCTGGCATGGGAGCTGTGATTTCTTGGAAAAATCGATTTGATGTTCGTTTGGAATACCATCGAATGGACAATTGGCAAAGGTATTTATCCAATAGTTATAATAAGGCAATGATTGAAGGTGAAAGGGAGCACAATACCCAGCTATCAGCAAGTGTCATTGTCCATACCCCAATCGGACCTTTGTCTTTTCAATTGAATTATCTGGAGAGAAATACTGAACCTATTTCGGCTCTCTTTCATTTTGGGTATATACTTTTCAATGATTCTCCAAGAAATTAATGTTTATATTTGTCTTGAAATCTAGTTAGATGAAGAATATAAAATTTGCTGTAATTGGCGCCGGACATATTGGAAAAAGACATGCTGAAATGGTAAAGCGCAATCCTAATGCAGAATTGGTAGCTTTCTGTGATATTCGTCCCGCTTTTGAATGTGGAGTAG
>JBEISW010000058.1:0-10334 GCA_040375215.1 Crocinitomicaceae bacterium
CTTCTTTTGATCGTACAAGAATTTCTTGTAATCAATCACGCGGCAAACAGGAGGCGTTGCGTTCGGAGAAATTTCAACCAAATCTACCTCTTGCTCTTGCGCCATTTTTAGGGCAACAGCAGTAGGGTACACCCCTTGCTCCACATTGTCTCCAACCAAACGTACCTCAGCGGCAGTAATGCGTTGGTTAATGCGGTGCTCATCCTCCTTCTCTCTTCTGAAATCTCTGCGAGGGTAGGGTTTTCCAGGTTTATGCGTTGGTTTTTTTTCCATTCAATGTTTGTTATCCGTGTGAAAGCATTTCCTTGATTTCGTCTTGAACCATCTGCGCAAAGTCAGTTACAGAGAAGGATCCCAAATCCCCGGCTCCTTTTTTCCTTGCGGAAACGGTCTCGGCTTGTTGCTCCTGATCTCCGATAATCAACATATAAGGCACACGAGCCAATTCTGCTTCTCGGATTTTCTTTCCCACTTTTTCGTTGCTTTCGTCAACGGAGGCGCGAATATCGTAATTTTTTAGATTATTTGCTACACTTTTTGCGTATTCGTTGAATTTTTCACTCACAGGGAGCAATCTAACTTGCTCTGGTGTAAGCCACAATGGGAACTGACCTGCACAGTGCTCAATCAGGATGGCTACAAATCTTTCCATAGAACCAAATGGCGCGCGGTGAATCATTACCGGTCTGTGCTTTTGGTTGTCCGCTCCTGTGTATTCCAATTGAAAACGCTCAGGCAAGTTGTAGTCTATTTGAACGGTTCCCAATTGCCATTTTCTACCGATGGCATCACGAACCATGAAGTCCAACTTAGGTCCGTAAAATGCAGCCTCTCCCAACTCTACAACAGTTTTCAATCCTTTTTCATCGGCTACTTCTTTGATCGCTGTCTCGGCTTTCTCCCAATTTTCATCACTGCCAATGTACTTGGATGGATTATTGGGGTCTCTCAATGAAACTTGCGCCAAGTAATCATGAAAATCCAATGTTTTGAAAATGTACAATACCAAGTCAATTACCTTTCCTACTTCCTCTTTTACTTGGTCTACGGTACAGAAAATATGGGCATCATCTTGGGTAAATCCTCTTACTCTGGTTAGTCCGTGTAGCTCACCTGTTTGCTCATAGCGGTATACGGTGCCAAATTCTGCCAGACGCATCGGCAAGTCGCGATAAGATTTTGGTTCTGCTTTAAAAATTTCACAGTGATGAGGGCAGTTCATTGGCTTCAACATGTACACCTCACCCTCCTGCGGTGTTTCAATTGGTTTGAAACTGTCAGACCCATATTTGGCCCAGTGTCCACTGGTTTCATACAATTCCTTATGCCCAATATGCGGAGTAATGACTTGAAGGTAACCAGCCTTGGTTTGTGCAGCTTGTAAAAATGATTGAAGTCGACCTCTCAAGTCAGCTCCTTTGGGCAACCAAAGCGGTAATCCACTTCCTACTTTTTGTGAGAAATGAAACAGACCCAATTCTTTTCCGAGCTTGCGGTGATCGCGTTTTTTTGCTTCTTCCAATTGAACCAAGTACTCTTCCAATTCTGCTTGCTTAGTGAAAGTAATGGCGTAGACGCGGGTCAACATTTTATTCTTCTCATCACCTCTCCAATATGCTCCTGCTACATTGAGCAATTTGGCAGCCTTGATAAATCCTGTGTTAGGAATATGTGGGCCTCGGCACAAGTCTGTAAAGTTTCCTTGGGTGTAAAATGTGATGTCTCCATCATTCAACCCATCAATCAACTCCAATTTGTATTGGTCACCTTTTTCGGTGAAATACTGAATGGCGTCTGACTTGGAAATTTCCTTTCTCACATAAGCGTTCTTCTGTCTAGCCAATTCCAACATCAATTTTTCAACTTTTGAAAAATCTTCTTGTGAAAAGGAATGATCCCCAAAATCAACGTCGTAGTAAAAACCATTTTCAATGGGAGGGCCAATGGCCAATTTAATTCCTGGGTACAAAGACTCCAAAGCCTCTGCCATCAAGTGAGCAGAACTATGCCATAAGGTAGATTTTCCATCCCCATCGGTCCATGTTAAAAGCTTTAATGTAGCATCACTGGTGAACGGACGCGTGGCATCCCAAACTTCACCATTCACTACTGCGGCAAGCACGTTGCGCGCTAATCCTTCTGAAATCGATAAGGCCACATCCATGGCGGACTTACCGGCTTCTATATTTTTAACACTGCCATCAGGCAAAGTAATGCTGTACATTTCTCTTTATTTAAGGTTGCAAAGTTAATTAATTAACCAACTCGTATTTCTTTCGTCTTATTCTAAATTCTACCCTCCGATTCAGGGCTCTCCCTTCCTCTGTTTCATTGGAAGCCACGGGCTGACTGCTCCCTAGCGCCTTGATTTCAAATCTTTTCTGATCTATTCCCTTCATTACAATGAAATCAATTACGGAGTGCGCCCTGTTCTCAGAAAGAACTTGGTTATAAGCCATTGCCCCTTTCGCGTCAGTATGTCCATGAATCTCCATGTACATGTACTTGTTCTTGCGCATCATTACATAAATATTCTCCAATTGATTCACGGCGGAATCCGTTAAAGTGAATTCATCGAAATTAAAGTGAACAGCATCCAATATAACCTCTTCATATTCTTGAAGCTCTAAAGGAGGGTCGACAGCTACTTCCTGTAATTTTTCATTTACACAGCTGCATGAATTTTTGTTGTCTATTGATACAACTGAAATATCATCCAAAAATAAGTAGGAATATTCTCGGTTTTCAGGAACTTTAGAGTCTTGGGTTCTTCTGATGATTCTCAATTCTTTGTCATCTTTGAAGTTTCCTATGGTGATGAATTGCTCGCCTCCTTTGGCCACGAAATAGCCACTTAGCTCAACCCATTGGTCCGTATCATCCATCATGATAAATTTAGGATTGGAAAGACTTACCTCTTTTAGCAGCAGAGGCTTACTTGCAATGGCTTTTGGTGGTTGTGCGCTCAGTGATACTCCAAATCCATCATGAACGAATTGACAGTTGTCAGCGGCTGAATAGTAAAGCGTAATACAAACTTGCTCTCCTGGATTCAAAGGTCTTGAAAGATTACCCAAAAGGTATTCTCGGTAGCGATTGTGATTATTGAGGTATGTGCCTAGTCCAGCGTAACCATTTCCTGTTCTGGCCATCTGTTGGCCAAACATGTTGTTGGGGACACCAACCTTTTTGCTGCAGGAATTGAAATGGTCAGGCGTGCCATCACCAGCTTGTGTCCATTTTGTAAGTGACTTTAAATTTTGTTGGGTGAAGTCACTTGGACAATACTCCATTTCCTCAAAGCTTGGATTGATTACCAAGTTTTGAGCTTCAGTTGTTGTAAAAAACAACAAAAGAAATAGTGTATTGACGATGGTTTTCATATAAAAAAAAGAGGCAAACGGATGTCCGTTCGCCTCTTTAACAAACGGTTTAATTATTTAACGCTGAAAATAACTCTTCTATTTTGTGCTTTACTCATTGGCGTGCCTTTGGTTCCAACCAATTCATTAGCATCTTTAGAATCAATTGCAATGCGCTCTTCAGCAACACCTCTGGTTACAAGGGCATCCTTGACCATGATTGCGCGGTTTTTGGCTATTTCAGTTAGCTCAGGTTTTACTTTGGCTTCCGTCATTTCCTCTGTATCCGCATGACCAGTAAGCAAAACATTGATGCTGGGATTTGCTTTTAATAATTCGGCCAATTCATCCAACTCTGATTCAAATTGCGCTGGAATCGCATCTGATTCCTTACCAAAATAAATACCAGCGGCGTTGATCAATTGTTCGGGTTTTGCACCAGCAGGTTTTGCACCTGATTTACTATAAATCAAATCAGTTTCAACAACGGTGCTCTTTCCACAGTTGCATTCACTTTTAGCAGTGATAGGTAAAACAGTGATATTGTCTACATAGTAATAAGCACCATTTATCGTAACACCCGTTGGTTTAGTGGTGGGTTTTACTTTTTCAAATTTCATGTCTCCGTCATTTCCAAAACCACCAATGGTCATGTAATTTTCATTTCCCTTCGCATAATAAGGAACACAAACAGTTGTCCATTTATCTGCGTCATTTATGGCTCTGTTAGCGGGCATTAAAACACTTGCTGGAGTAGTGATGCTTTGATCATCCTCATGTTGAATTTTCTTCTCTGAAAACAAAATTCCAACATTGTTAACCGCCAACTTGGAATTCTCAGCCAAACTCAGGTTGTAGGTCACGCAATACATTTGATCTTTCTTCAAGGTGTGTTTCAATTTTTGAGAAAGATAAGTTCTGTTGATTTTTGGATCTTTGCTGAAGCCAATAAATCCCGCATAATTGTTGCCTTCTTGAGGGGTCTGGTTGCCAAGGTCATTATCAGGAGCATTGATTTTTTTGTTCTTTGAATTTCCACCAGCAAATAAATCAGCGCCCGTTTTATTGACACTCAACCATGGTTTTGCAACCAAGTGAAGTTGACCTTTTCCTTTTAATAGTTTAGCATCAAACTCTTCGAATGATCCGTTGAAAACTTCGTTGGGGTCTGTATCCACAACGGCTTCCTTTTTACCTTTCTCAGGCTTGTCCGATTTTCCAGTATCCTTACTGTCCTTTTTTTGAGCAAACGCACTTACTCCCATTAAGAATAAACATGCGAGAAATAGACTTTTGATTTTCATTATTTCAGGTTTAAGCATTTTGTATCGTTTCAATAAATAGTTTCAATTTTTTAGGATTCATATCGGGATAAACCCCGTGTCCCAAGTTGGCAATATACTGCGACTTTCCGAATTTTTCTACCATATTCAATGTGGATTTGATGATCTGTTCATCACTTCCATAAAGTATGGCAGGGTCTAAATTTCCTTGAAGTGTTTTCGTTGGAAGCAACTTTCGCGCGGAATCAATATCCATGTTCCAATCCAATCCAACGACATGACAAGATAAATTTTTAAAATCAGGTAACGCATAATGAGCGCCTTTTGCAAAAAAAGTAACAGGAATTTGTTTGTGTATATGTGAAAGTATGCGTTCAACGTGAGGCAATATCATTGCTTTGTACCATTCTGCGTTGAGCACCCCTGCCCAAGAATCGAATAATTGAAAGAGATGTATGCCAGTGTTGATTTGCATTTGCGCGTAGGCTATTGTGGCCGTTGAAATTTTGGTTAGCAATGCCTGTGCCAATTCTGGTTGTTCAATTAAAACCCTTCTTGCCTTGCTGAACTCTTTGCTTCCTTTACCCTCAATCATGTAGCAGAAAATAGTCCAAGGAGCGCCTGCGAATCCTATGAGAGGAACGCGACCTTCTAATTTTTCCAAAGTGATTTCGAGCGCCTCCTTGACATAGCTCAAGTGAGATGCAATGGAGTCCATTTCCAAAGATTCAACGTCAGCCATGGTTTGAATGGTTTTTGGGAAAAATGGACCTTTTCCTTCATCCATTTGATAGGGAAGTCCCATTGCTTCTGGAATTACCAATATATCACTGAATATTATGGCTGCATCTACTCCCAGAATGTCTACCGGTTGTACGGTAACTTCTGCTGCCAATTCAGGGTTGGTAACCAAATTGATAAAGCTGCCAGCTTGGGCTCGAGTGGCTCTATACTCGGGAAGAATTCTTCCAGCTTGTCTCATGACCCATACCGGAATTCGTTCTGTATTTTCTCCTTTTGCGGCTCTAATCAGCAAATCATTTCCTAACATGTGGCTAAGGTAGAACGAAAAAATTAGTGGAGAATTTTAAAAATCAATTCCAAAAGAATTTCACCATCGCTCATTTGCCCTTTTCCAATCCCTTTGGATTTTTTGTCTGTATCATAAAGGTAACCAATAATCCTATCCAATTTAGCCGCAGAATAATTGCGCAATGCCGCATCTACATCCTTTTTTTGATTTCCACCCAGATACATTTTTTGTAAGGTGTACGTCTTATTTTCTGCGCTAGCAATGATATTTACTTTATTAAAAAAGCCAAATAAGCTACCCACTAACATGGGTATGGGCATGCTCTTGGGATTTCGAACAAAATATTCTATGATGCGGTTGGCTTGAACCACATTCTTTTCGGCGAGAGCATTTTGCAACTCAAAAATGTTGTATTCTTTTGAAATGCCAACATAGTCTTGAATGATGTCACTGTTGATTTCTGTTCCCGGAGGAAAAATGATGGCTATCTTGTTGATTTCATTGACAATTTTTGAAAGATCATTTCCCAAATAATCAGATAATAATTCTGAAATTTTTCGGTTGATTTTGTAACCCCTGCTGGTGACATAATCATAAATCCATGACTCAAGTTGATTATCTCTGATTTTTTCTGAAACAAAATGGACGGTTTTCTTCTCAATCAATTTAGTAATCGAAAGACGTTTGTCTAAAGTTTTTCCTTTGTATTCAATTACAAAAATTGTAGTTGGAGTTGGTTGGTTGATATAGTTTTCAAGCGGTTTAAGCGAGTCACTTTTTTTCCATTCTTTTAAATCCTGTGCCTCTTTGATCATTACAATTTGGTAATTGCCCATCATGGGAAATCCCTTGGCCAAATTGATAACTTGACTTAATTCACTGTCTCTGCCGTAAACTACACTTAGTCCAAAGCTTTTTTCACTTTCATCGAGAATATCGTTTTCAATCGAATGGGCGATTTCATCAATGAAAAAAGGCTCTTCTCCCGTTAAAACGTAAACTGGAGCATAATTTTTGAGTTGAATGTCCCGAATGATTTGATTGTAGGTTACTCCCATTTCAAGTGCTTAACTGATTGGCCTTCATTTTTAATTTCTTTCAAAGCGTCAATTCCGATTTGAATGTGCAAATCAACAAAATTTGTGGTTACAACGTTATCACTTTCTGTAGTTTTTACTCCCTGTGGGGTCATGGGTTGATCCGATACCAGAAGTAAAGCTCCGGTAGGTATTTTGTTATAAAAGCCAACAGAGAATAATGTGGCTGTTTCCATATCAATGGCCATGGCTCTGATTTTCCTTAGGTATTCCTTAAATGGCTCGTCATGTTCCCAGACTCTTCTGTTGGTTGTATATACAGTGCCGGACCAATAGTCTAAATTTCTATCTCGAATAGTAGACGAAACTGCGCGTTGTAAATTAAAAGCAGGTAATGCGGGTACTTCAGGTGGGAAATAGTCATTGCTAGTACCTTCTCCTCTTATTCCAGCCAAAGGAAGTATGAAATCTCCTATTTTATTTTTTCTTTTTAATCCACCACATTTTCCTAAGAACAAAACAGCTTTGGGTTGTCGTGCTGTGAGTAAATCCATGATGGTAGCAGCATTTGCACTGCCCATGGAAAAATTTATCATGGTGATTCCATTGGCAGTGGCTGTAGGCATGCTTCTGTTTTTGCCAATAATGGGAACATTATGCCATGCGGCAAATTTATCAAGGTAGTTGTCAAAGTTGGTTAGGAGAATATATTCACCAAATTCTTCTATTGGAGTACCTGTGTATCTGGGTAACCAATTTTTCACGATTTCTTCTTTTGTCTCCATAGTGGTTTAATTTTGTTGCTAATGCAATTGAATTTACCACAATATAATCACAATATTCGGAAGAGTAAGGAACAATTGGAGATTTTTTGTTTGGTCAGGAAAAAATGGTATGCACTTACTCCAGAAGAATGGGTAAGACAGAATGTAGTGTCTCACTTAATCAATCATGGAGGATATCCACAGGCGCGTATAGTCTTTGAGCAAGAATTGGACGTTGCGGGAAAAAAAATGCGCCCTGATATCGTAGTTTATAGCGCTCAATGGAGAGTAGATGGAGTTATAGAATGCAAAGCCCCATTTATTGGTTTGGATCAAAGGGTATTGGATCAGCTAGGACGTTACGATAGAATTCTTGAAGCGCGCTGGGTTGGAATCAGCAATGGATTGCAGCATCATTTTTATAGTTCGGATTCAGGTTGGTCCAATGAGTGGCCAAGGCTGTAGGTGAAATGATTATATTTGCCTTTGTATGGAAGAGAATATTGTCCGCATTACAGTTGTAGATCGTCAAGGCGTTAATCATGAGTTGGACGCACCAACTGACATGAATATGAATATGATGGAATTGTGCAAAAGCTATGAGTTACCTGTTGAGGGTACTTGCGGTGGCATGGCCATGTGTGCTAGCTGTCACATGTATGTGATGTCCGATCATGATCTACTTGCTCGTAACGATGATGAGGAAGCCATGTTGGATCAAGCTTTTTTTGTCAAATCCAATAGTCGCTTGGGTTGTCAGATGCACATTTCGCAAGCGTTTGATGGTTTGGTAGTGCATCTAGCTGAAGTTGGCGCCTAATCAATATTGTTGATTCAATAGGTTTCCTGATTCGACCAATTTTTTAAGGAAAGGATTTCTTCTGGCTGTTTCCCACAAATTAACGTGTCCAATGTGATGTGTGTCGGTCCCTAGGTAAGAAATCAGTCCTGCATCTACTAATTTTTCCGCCATTTTTTTTACGCCTGGTCCGTATTGACCCGTGAAGCTGTTGATGTTGACTTGCAGAAAAACATCACGGTCAAATGCGTTTTCATAATTGGACATTTTTTCGTGCCAATAAACATATCGCTCAGGATGAGCTAGAACTGGCTGGTATCCGTTGAGCTGCATTTGAAAGACAGCGTCCTTATAGTAGTATGGCTCAGAATCAAAGGAGAGTTCAAATAAAACGTGGTTGCCATTAAAGGTCAACAATTCCTTGTTGCTCAATAAATCAATGAAGTGCTCATCACAAAAATATTCAGCAGCGGCATCAAATCGGATGTCTATCTCCCTTGCAGCAAGTTCTTCTAGGACTCTTTTTTTTCCCTCTAAAATAATCTCAGCTGTATTGGGATAAATTTCCTTGTAAATGTGAGGTGTGGTGACAATGGATTGAAATCCGAATTCTTTTAGCTTTATAATTAACTCAATACTTGTTTCCAAATTGGGTGCTCCATCATCAATGCCAGGAATCAGATGAGAGTGCATGTCCATCCCCACTGCTTGCATGCTAAGAGGTTCTATGACCTGATTTTTCTTAGGAAAGAGTTTATTAAGGAGGGACATGGAACGAAGTTAATGCAAATCTTTTGAGATTGTCATTTCTCCCGCTAAATTCTCTTGGAGTTGAACAGTTCTGATTTTTTGATCTGAATGATTTCCTAAAACATGCATTAACTTGGTCACTGCAGCCTCTGAAGTCAGATCCCATCCACTTAGAATTCCTGATTGCTCCAACTCTTTTGCGTTTTTATACAAATTCTGATTGACTGAGCCTTGGGTGCATTGTGAAATATTCAGAATGATGGTTCCGCTGTCATGTATTTCTTTTAATCCTTGAATAAGCCAAGGGAGTTGTGGTATATTTCCATTTCCGTAGGTTTCTAATATTAGTCCGTCGTAATGGTGATTCAATTTAAAGTTATTCAATGAGTTTGGGCTAATACCAGGAAATATCTTAAGCCATCCGATATTGGTGTTCAATTTTATTTGTGGCTGAAATGGATTGTCATTTCGGAGTAAGATGCCTTGGTGAAAATGGAGGTGAACACCAATTTCCGCCAAGGGAAAATAATTGGGACTTTCAAATGCATCAAATCCCTCCGCGCTATGCTTGTATGTTCTATTTCCCCTTAATAGTTTAGATCCAAAGCAAATGGCTACTTCTTGAACAATGGGTTCATGTTGATGCTCAGAAGCGGCAATTTCAATGGCAGTAATTAAATTTTCTTTGCCGTCTGTTCTGATTTTTCCAATGGGCAATTGAGAACCTGTGAAGATGATAGGTTTTTTAATTCCCTGCAACATAAAACTTAAGGCTGATGCAGTATAAGCCATGGTGTCAGTGCCATGCAGAATGACAAAGCCAAAATAACCAGCATAAGATTGAACAATGATTTCGGCTAAACTTTGCCAGATTTCAGGTTGCATGTCACTGGAGTCAATGGGGTTGGGAAATGCAGCTACATCTATTTTTAAATCAAATCTTTGGAGTTCCGGCAAGTGTTGTACAATGTTGTAAAAATCAAAGGGGATCAATGGGCCACCTGGAAATTCTTCAGTCATTCCAATGGTTCCTCCAGTATAGATGATGAGTATTTTTTTTTCCATGGTTTTAAATTTTGAAGATACTCTTTGCCGTTTGACTTGTCGTTTCGGCAATCTCGGTGAGTGGCAATCGGTAAACATCTACCAAATGTTCTGCGATAAGCGGGATATATGAACTCTCATTTCTTTTTCCTCTAAAGGGAGTTGGAGGAAGAAATGGACTGTCGGTTTCTAATACAATTTTTTCTAAGGGCACCTGTTGTAAAGTTTTTTTCAAATCACTTTTAGGGTAGCTAATAACACC
>JBEISW010000215.1:0-4173 GCA_040375215.1 Crocinitomicaceae bacterium
ACAATGTCCACTGAATGGTATAACTGCTCTCCTCTTCTTTGTGGTATTGCACATATTTGAGCATCTGTCTGAAACATTCCTCAACTGAGTCTGCCTCACATGCGTGAAAAAGAAATCGCTGATTATGAAGAGGGTTAAATGTAATCAGCTGCAAGGAAACTTTGGATTTACTCTTTTTTAGCTGATAGCTGAGATTCTCCTTTCCTATTGTAATGTATTTACCAATCTTTCCTTTGAGCTCATCTATCTCATCCAATCTTTTGGCCATATTAATCTAATTTTTGGAACTCCGAATTGTTGCTTATGTATTCAGGGATAAAAGCTTTGAGTTTGGCCACCATTATATGGTTGTCTTGAATACCAAAAAGTAGAATCAACTCATCTACCCAGCTTTTTACTTCATCCCAATTATAATCGCGAACTTTGGCAATCATAATTTTCTCATGCGTTGTTGGCAATGTCGTTTCCTGATCACTTAAAACTTCCTCATGCAATTTCTCACCCGGACGAAGACCCGTGAACTGAATTTCCATATCTACGTTCAATTCAAAACCAGACAACTGAATCATCTTTTTGGCCAAGTCAACAATCTTTACTTTTTCTCCCATGTCAAATACAAAAATCTCTCCGCCTTTACCCATAAATCCCGCTTGTAATACCAACTGCACCGCCTCGGGGATGGTCATAAAAAAACGGGTAATTTCAGGATGAGTAACTTTGACAGGACCTCCTGATTCTATTTGTTTCTTAAAGATCTTTAATACTGACCCATTGGAACCAAAAACATTTCAAAATCGTGTTGTAATAAAAGCCGTTGTGACTTTTCCGTTTAAACTCTGCACATAAATTTCAGCAGCTCGTTTTGAAGCTCACATAAAATTGGTGGGATTTACAGCATTATCTGTGCTCACCATAACAAACTTGTCGACCTGATGCTGAACTGCCAAGTCTGCCAACACTTTGGTTCCCCACACGTTGGTTAATATCGCCTCTGTGGGATTGTTCTCCATGAGAGGCACATGCTTGTAGGCCGCAGCATGAAAAACAACTTTGGGTTGAAACGCTTCAAACACACGTCGCATCCGATCTTCCTTTCTTACATCTCCTATTACATATTCCACCAATTGACTTTGCAAAACGCCTTCTAATTCAAATAAAGGTGTTTCGCCTTGATCCAATGCGATGATTTTAGCTGGATTAAATTGAATAAGTTGTTTAACAATTTCAGAACCAATACTTCCGGCTGCTCCAGTAACCAAGACCGTTTTTCCATGAATCCATTGAGCAACTCCAGCTCCATCAATTTTGATTTCATTTCGATCCAACAACTCTTCGATGGCCACCTCTTTAATTTGTTTGGCGCTCAATTGGCCGTTCACCCAATGCTGAATACTCGGCACTTCACTCAGCTTACACGCATAATCTAAAGCCAGTCTTTTCCATTGGTTCTTTATGGTTTGATCTTCAGAAGTAAGCGCCAACAAAATCTCATCCACTTTACCATCAACCAATAACTGAATAGCCTCTCTCTGAGACAAAATCAACATCCCTTCTACTCTGTTATTTACCCATTTATTGCTTGGATCTGTCCAAAATCGGATTCTTTGTGCAGAATTATCATCAGCGGATAAAGCTCTTTTGGTCATTCGAGCCAAATCACCTCCGCCAACTAGCAAAACGTCTTTTTGGTCAACAGCCGCATCTAACATGGCTATCTGATAACTCCATTTTACACCGGCTCTAAAAACAAATAATGCAAATAAGGACAACAGATAAGCAATCATTAAAATACTCACTGGAACAGCGTACAATCCATCATCAGACCAATACCTGCAAGAGAAACTCCAAACAAAAAGCATTGCTACCGCCAAACTTAAAGTAACAAACAATCGGAAGCTATCTTGAGCGCTGGTGTAACGAATAATACCTTGATAGGTCTTTCCCAATAAAAATGCAATCGAACAACCCATTAACCAAAATGGCAAAAAGGCCAATCCCTTTGACCATTCATCAGTATGAGGATGAAATTCAAACCGCAGCAAATAGGCTAGAAAAAATGCAAAACAAACCCCGATGAGATCAACCAAAAAGATTATCCATCGGGGCGTTGTATTTTGAGGCAATATCCGCATCAAAGCAAATTTATCTTGAAATTACCACGGCGCTGGCGCCACCACCACCATTGCAAATGGCTGCACCACCCCACTTGGCATTGTTTTGCTTCAACACATATATCAAGGTTACCAAAATTCTTGCACCAGAGCAACCCAATGGGTGTCCCAACGAAACAGCACCACCATTGACATTAACACGTGCAGCATCTAAATTCATTTTTTTTATATTCACCAAACCCACAACAGAAAATGCTTCATTCAATTCACAATATTCCAAATCCTTCACTTCAATTCCTGCTTTGTACGCAGCAATTGGCAATGCCAATGCTGGTGTTGTTGTGAACCACTCCGGAGCTTGCTCGGCATCCGCATAACCTGAAACTTCCGCCAATGGGGTAAGGCCCAAAGACAACATTTTTTCTTCACTCATCAATATCAGTGCTGCGGCGCCATCATTCATGGTGGATGCATTGGCAGCAGTTATTGTTCCTTCTTTGTCAAATGCGGGACGTAACGATGGAATCTTATCAAAGGAAACATTTTTGTATTCCTCATCTTCCGCTACAACCATATCACCTTTTTTCCCTTTTACTGTAACTGGTACCATCTCCTCTGTAAATTTTCCAGCAGCCCATGCGGCTTGTGAACGCTTGTATGATTCTATAGCAAAGGCGTCTTGCTCTTCTCTAGAAAATTGATGTTCCTTGGCGCAGAGCTCCGCAGCATTTCCCATTGCATAATTGTGGTATACATCAGTTAGTCCATCCTTGGCCAATCCATCGATCATTTGAACATTACCGTATTTGTTGCCCCATCTCATGTTGGGAGAATAAAATGGAACTTGACTCATGCTTTCCATTCCACCAGCTATAACCACTTCACTATCTCCGCATTTAATACTCTGCGCAGCCATCATAACGGCTTTCATCCCTGAGGCGCAAACTTTATTTACGGTTGTACATTGAACATTATCTGGCAGGCCAGCAAACTTTGCAGCCTGTCTTGCTGGGGCTTGACCCAAATTGGCTTGAAGAACACTCCCCATGATTACCTCATTCATGGAGTTCACATCCAAACCAATGCGATCTACCGCACCTTTGATGGCAACGGCACCCAATTGTGTTGCAGGGATGGAGGACAATGCACCACCAAAACTTCCCAAGGGAGTTCTTACTGCTGAAACGATGAAGACTTTTTTCATATCATTATAATTGGCCCAAATTTCGCAAGGAATCTTCCTGATACCAAATATTAATGCGGTTAACAAGTATTTAATAAATCAAAACCATAGAATCCTTCCCGTGATTTAAATTTAGAAACAAATTAAAGCGCATGAGAAAACAACTTTTTTTGACCCTTTCATTTTTGTTATGTATAACAACTTTAAATTTCGCCCAGAAAGTTGTCAATTTCTCTACGGACAAAGAGGAGTTCATCAAGCAGTTGAGCGGATTATTCAATGAACAGCGAAAAGGAACAGGTAAAGATATCATCGAAAAACAGTTGGAGCCCATCTGGGTTAAAAACCCGGTCTTTAGCAGCGACCAAGAAAAGAAAATCATAGAAACCTTAGACTTGATGCTTGACACCAAGGTGAAGGTCTTTCCAGATTTTGAAAAGTATATTTTGTGTTTGATTGCCTTGGGTGAAAAACCCATCACCCCTAAATCTTTTGACAATTGGACAAGTACATTATTATCCATATTAAAAGACAAAAAAAACAAACGACACTACACTGTTTTCGTCGATACTTCATTGGAACTTTTTAGAGATAATAAAATCTACGAATCAGAATCCGTTACGTGGAAAGTTTATGGCGGCAGTTATTTGTTTGCCTTGGATTCAGTTGCTCACATTGACTTTGAAAATATCAAATTGTCCTGTTCAAGCAAGGGCGATAGTTCCATCATTTATCAAACCAAAGGAATTTACTATCCCTCTACAGCCAGATTTTCTGGTGTTGGTGGAGTAATCAATTGGAAACGTGCAGGCCTGGATCCCAAAACTACTTACGCTGAAATTCCTAAATACGTTATCAAAATAAAAACCAGTTCATTCA
>JBEISW010000132.1:0-6369 GCA_040375215.1 Crocinitomicaceae bacterium
GAGGACAACAGAAAGAAAATAGAGAAGTTGATTCAAGCGGGAATTGGAGTAAACAAGGAAGAAATAGAGAAAATTATTTTAACCAGAACCCGAATCGAGAAGATCGTGTTGAAGGATGTTAAGTTGAGAACGTTTATCACCCAAGACTCTGCACGCGATGAGATGGTATCTTCCGTTTATGACGTTACCCATGGTGCTGTAGTACCCAATCAGGATCATTTGGTGGTGATTGATGACTCAATTGTTAGAGGAACGACCTTAAAAAAATCAATACTTAGAATTTTAGATCGGTTGTCTCCAAAGACAATTATCATCGTGTCATCAGCTCCACAAATTAGGTTCCCCGATTGTTATGGAATAGACATGGCCAAGATGGGCGATTTTATTGCTTTTCAAGCCTGTGTTGCATTGCACAAGGAAAGAGGGTCCACCAACATCATGGATGTCGTTTACCGCAAGTGTTTGGATCAGAAGGATATGCCCAAGGAGCATGTCAAGAATTATGTAAAGGATGTCTATGAGCCGTTTACTGTTGAAGAGATCAATGACAAAATTGCGCAGTTGTTGACACCATCCGATTTGAAGGCCAAAGTCAAGATTATTTACCAGAGCATAGAGGGTTTGCATCAGGCTTGTCCAAATCATCAAGGAGATTGGTATTTTACAGGCAATTATCCGACACCTGGAGGAAATAAGGTGGTGAATCAAGCCTTCATAAATTACATGGAGGGTCGCAACCAGCGCGCTTATTGACCTATATTCGTGGGATATTGTACTCACGAATGAAAAAGATCAATCTTACTCAGTGGATTTTTATTGCACTTCTTTTGGGCATCGTTTTTGGCGCCTGGCTAAACGTTTCATATCCGCCATCTAGCCCCCTGACAAAGGCAGAAGCTTGGGAAAAAATTTCTCAAAAGATGAGTGAGGCTGACAAAGACACCAATGTTGATCTTCAGGTTATTGCTAAGGATACACTTTTGACAGCAGAGCAGAAATACGATGCTGCGTTGAAATGGTCGCACGATAAGAAAGTAGATTTACAGGAGGTTGTTGTATCCAATGCCAATAGAGAATCCAAAATGGATGGCACCTTGGCTCAGATTTTAGAAGTGTTAAGCATTTTCACTGAGGTGTTTTTACGTTTGATCAAGATGATTATTGCGCCTTTGGTTTTTGCTACTTTGGTAGCGGGAGTAGCCAAGTTAGGCGACCTCAAAGCTGTAGGTAGAATTGGAGGTAAAACTTTGCTTTGGTTTTTTTCAGCATCTTTGATCTCATTGGCATTGGGAGCGGTTTTGGTGAACTTGTATCAGCCGGGCCACCAGCTTCAATTGGAAATGCCTGACCAATCGGCAAACATTGGATTGGAGCACCAAGCCATCACCTTAAAGGGATTTGTCACGCATATTTTTCCATCCAGTGTTATTGATGCGATGGCTAAGAATGAGATTCTGCAGATCGTCATTTTTGCATTGTTATTTGGCGTTGGAGCAGCCTCCATGGGGGAGAAAGCAGATGGCTTGATTAAGGCCATGGACGCTATAGGTCACGTTATGCTTAAGATTACAACGTTTGTTATGTACGTTGCTCCTTTTGCAGTCTTTGCTGCCATTACAGCCATTATAGCCAAGAAGGGAATAGGGGTTTTGGCCACTTACGCCACTTTCATAGGTGAGTTTTATTCTGGATTGGCTCTGCTTTGGTTGATTTTAATTGGCGTAGGTTGGTTGTTATTAAAGTCAAAGATAAAAGTATTGCTTAGTCATTTAAAACAACCATTGTTGTTGGCTTTTTCTACAGCGTCCAGTGAAGCCGCTTATCCAAAAATGTTGGAGCAGTTGGAGCGATTTGGCTGCAGAAACCGCATCGTCAGTTTTGTATTGCCCTTGGGTTATTCCTTCAATTTGGATGGTAGCATGATGTACATGACGTTTGCCAGTTTGTTTATTGCTCAGGCATATGGCATAGAACTTTCTGTTGGAGATCAAGTAACCATGTTGTTGACTTTAATGATAACCAGCAAGGGAATCGCTGGTGTACCAAGGGCTTCACTGGTGGTGATAGCAGGAACGGTAGCCACTTTTGGCATACCAGAGGCCGGTCTTGTTTTGTTGTTGGGTGTTGATCATTTGTTGGATATGGGTCGTTCTGCAACCAATGTTATAGGTAACGCGCTGGCCACAGTAGCCGTGGACAAGTGGGAAAAATAGTTGTATCATAATGAAATATTTATATCTTTGTCTGTTGTAACCGAAAACAAAAAACAAAATGGCTCAAAAATTTAATGAAAAGGCTTACTTGGCTTCTATTGGAGCAGGTATCCGTGCTCTTCGCAAGAAGAAAAAAATGACTTTAGAGGTATTTGGAGACGTGGTCGGATTGGACAAGTCCAATGCATACCGTATCGAAAGAGGCCGCAACATCACTTTGTTGACCTTAGAGAAAATTGCTCAAGTGTTCAACATGAGTTCATCTAAATTGTTGGATAGCGCTATCGAGGTTAAAGAAGAACCAAAGAAAGCCAAGCCAGCAAAGAAAGCTGCTAAACCAGCTGCCAAGCCAGCTAAGAAGGTTGCTAAACCAGCAGCTAAGCCAGCTAAGAAAGTAGCTAAGAAAGGTAAAAAATAATTTTGCTTTTTTGAATATTGAAAAGGGGGTCGTCAGACCTCCTTTTTTGTTTCTGCAGGTGCAGGGGAAGATGTAATTTTCTGATAAGCGGCCCAAGATATTTTTGCGGACATGAGGAACATGAAAAGTCCAAACACCAATTTCACTTTTTGAATGTCCATGCCCAATACCCATTTGCTGCCTAAAAAAGCGCCAACAACAAACCCCAATGCAATGGCAAATACGGGAATGAATTGAATGTGGCCTGCTTGGTAGTAGTTCACCACAGCAAAAATGCCAACAGGCATCATTAAAACCGCTAGGCTGGTTCCTTGTGCTTGGAATTGATTGTATTGAAAAAAATAAATCATCGCGGGTACCATGATCATGCCGCCGCCAATTCCAACAAAACCGCTGATGATACCGGCCAAAAGGCCAATCAAAGCCAACAAGAGAATAGAAGTAATGCTCATTTGATTTTTCAAAAATGAATTCATGATTTTTTGCGGTATTCGCAGTGACTTCGAAGATAATGTCCTATTTTTACCCCACACGAAAAATTTTATGAACTATCCAACAGAATTAAAGTATACCAAAGATCACGAGTGGGTTCGTATCGAGGGTGATGTAGCAACAGTAGGAATCACCGCTTTTGCTCAAGGTGAATTGGGTGATATTGTATTTGTTGAAATAGAGACCGAAGGGGAATCATTGGATGAGCATGCGGTGTTTGGCACAGTTGAGGCTGTTAAGACGGTATCTGATTTGTTTATGCCTGTGAAAGGAACTGTATTGGAGGTGAATGCTGGTTTGGAAGCCAATCCTGCATTGGTCAATGAGGATCCTTATGGAGAGGGATGGATGATCAAAGTGAAGTTGGACGCGGGTGCAGATTTGAGCGGTTTGATGGATGCAGCGGCATACGAAGCATCTTTGTAACGAATGTTTTCTTTTCTGAGAAATAATAAGGTTGCTCCAGTAGCAACCTTTTTTGTTTTGGTCTTACACTTGATTCATGTGCCAACGCATAATACTTGGGACTTGACCGATATGATTGGTTTGGACAAGGTGGCGCATTTTGTCTTGTTTGGTGGACTAACCCTATTGTGGTTGTTGTTTCCTTGGCGGTCAGTTCCTGGGAATAATCAATTGTTTTTGGGGTTGATTACCTATGCCGTGCTTTTGGAAATCATGCAGACCTCGCTGACTGCATATCGATCAGGGGAATTGTTGGATCTATTGTTTGATGCAGCCGCAATAATTGTCGTACTGCAATTAAGGAATAAAATTATTCCGCGCTAGGTTTGTTACCCGCTAGAAGTATCGTGTAGGCAATATAAACGACAAACGCGCCAATGGCCAATTGTAATTTCTGCGCAGTTTCCCAATCTTTATTGGCATAAAGAAAAATAGTCAAATAAGACAATGTGGTAAACATTTTTATGGCAATAGAGGCAAGGAATTGGTTGATCCATACTTTGCCAGATTTGGCTTGTGACATGCTTTTAGAAAAGAACCAAGTAATTAAACCAAAGGTGCCAATAAAACCAATCAATGCCCACTTCACGCTTTCAGATAGCCATTGCAGTGGTTGAATGAAGAATACAATAGCGCATAAGACAATGGTGAGGTAAATGGCTGTAATGGGTTTGATTTTCATTGCTGTTTCATGAGCGATTTAACAACGGAGTATAAGGATAGGCCAACGCCCAATATGGATCCGATGAGGGTATATGTCTTTCCATTTTCCCCATCCAGATAACGACCTATACCAACAAAGACCAAAATGATAATGGCCATTTGACTGGCCATACCAGCATATCTTAAGAAACTGGTGTTAAACGGCGGCTTTGGCATCCTGAGGAACATCTATTTTGATGTCCTTAATTTTATTACCCATGCTGCAGTTTCCAGTGAAGGTAGCACCTGGCTCAATAGCCAATTTGTCCGTTACCATATCTCCGTCTACTTTAGCAGTGGATTTCAAAGTAAGCAGTTGCTGAACTTGAATTTTTCCTTTGATTTGTCCTTCCAATTCAGCGTTTTGACAGGTTACATTGCCTTCAATTTTACCATTAGGGCCCACTACCAAACGACCTTTGGTAATCAAATCACCGACAAAAATTCCATCAATGCGAATGTTGCTTTCACATTTGATATCACCTTTGATAGATGTTCCTTCTACAATGCGATTGATGGAAGTGTCCACCGGATTTTCAGGGGTTCTTGACATTTTCATTTTATTTCGGATAGTTTTCTTGGTAAAATTTCTTGTAACTGTCTAAACTTTTAATTTTAAACAGCTGAACATAATTCTGTTTGGAAATCAAGAAATATTGGAATTGTTTTTCGTGAATTTCTTTTACTTCATTGGTGTTCAATGCGAAGGTACTCATAAAATCTTGAGCGTCAGCCAGTTTTTTGAAACTTTTGGTCATCAGTAATTGCGTCTCAGGGTTGAGCATATTGCCTGTTACAGTCAGTTTATTAGAGGCATAAAATTTTTGTGTGTAGTCTGCCATGATGGCTTTGTATCCATTGATATTTGGCGTGCTCAGTGGAATTTCAATGGCAAAATAATGTTCAGCGTTCTCGTCAAATTGAAAATTCACCTCAGCAACGGGAGCTGGTGTGGCCTCTGTGGCTTTTTCGGTTTTAGGAGCAAAAGGCATCAATAATTCTTGTGCTTTTTCGGCTTCAGGCGAACCAGGGCAATCTTTGATGACTTCTTTCAATGACTCTTGGTATTGATCAGTGAGTCCGGCCATGGCGTCCACGTAACCCACACAAACCGCTCTTAAAATTTTGTACTTGCACAGGAGATGATTTGTTGAATCTTCTCGAAGTACTTTGTTGCAAGCAGTCATGGCTTCGGGATAGTAGCGTTTGGCGTACAATTGATAAACCTCTTCATATCCAGCGAGTTCATTGGCTCTTTTTACCTCATTCTCATCTTTGGCATTGGGATCTTCTACAAATCGTGCCCACTCAGATCCAGGATATTTTTGTTTGATTTGATTTCCCCAATAGGCGGAGTTGCAAGTTGCGCAAGACTTTATTTTTCCGCTTCCCAGTTGCTCGATGTTCCAGTACGTGCGGTAAATCTGGTAATAGGTTAATGGGGTGTAATCGTTGTCTTTTAATGCAGTTAGCGATTTTTCCCAAATCTGAATGGCGCTTGACGGGTCATTCAAATCTTCTTTGTACACCAATCCCGCCTTGTAGTATCCTTCTTCCCTTCCAACAATAAGCGCCTTCATAGCTTTTTCATCTTTACAGGGTAATGTCAACCACAAGTCGTCTGCAGTAGCTACGCTTTTTTCTGCACTGTTGTCTGTACTTTCAGTTCCTTCGGCGGCTGAATTGGGCCGCTCATCGGGGATATCATTCATTTGCGCCAACTTGCTGTTGAGGCGCCAATTGTCTTTTAAAGGTCTATCGTCCCAATAGGAAAGGAACTCTTCATATCCTTTGGTGCGTTGTTCTTTATTATAACACCAAAATCCTCCTGGGATGCTGTTTGCAAGGGCTTCTGCTTGTCTTTCTGCAGCCAATCTGGCTTCTTCTGCACGCTTGGCTTCTTCCTTGGCAATCAAAAGTTCACGCACTTTTTTCATTTCGTTCAGCTGCGCTGGAGGATCAAGGGCACAAATTCTGGTTAAGCTATCGGCGTTTTCAATTGCATTGAGATAGCTGACCAACTCGGTAAGGCTTTTGGCTCTTCCTTTCACTTCTTCAATTCTGGGATGCTTGGGATCA
>JBEISW010000319.1:0-2575 GCA_040375215.1 Crocinitomicaceae bacterium
ATAATTGCTCCATCACTTGAATCAGATATCCGAGCATTCTCTTTTGATATAATTCCTAGTATGGCCATGGAAAAGTTCTTGATTTATAAATCCAGCAGTGCTGAAATACCTGGAGAATTTGCAGGAGGTGTAATCAATGTAGTAACTAAAAATATTCCAGACGAAAAAACTGCCATTGATTTTTCTTATAGTCAAGGATTTAGAACTGGAATTACAGGTAAAACATTTTACAGAGGGCAAGAAGAAAGCGCGGATTGGTTTGGTATGGGTAGTGATAGCCGAGCATTGCCCAATTCTTTTCCAAACAATGTCCGAGATATTCAAAATACCGATGACAGAGTAACATTAGCAAGACAACTCAATAACAACTGGAAATTAGATTCCATACAGACACCTATGGATCAAAGAATGAGTTTTACCATTGGTAAAAGATGGAAACGTCAAGATTTGATTATTGGCAATTACACAGCTGTCAATTACTCCAGAGCATATGTCTTGCAAAACAGCGAACGCATGGACTACAATGAGTTTGACGCAGCCAATCAAATAAGTGATACTGTATTTAAATACAACGATGACATTTACCAATTAACTTCTCAACTCGGATTCTTGCACAATTGGGGATTGAAATGGAAAAGTGGAAACTTTGATTTCAAAAACTTCATCAATCAAAACGGAATGCAATCCAACACCTTGCGCAATGGCATCAACATTGAAGAAGGAAACTACAGAAAAGAATACTCGATTCGCTATACGCAACGGATGGTATTATCCAGTCAAATAGCGCTACAACAAGAGGTATTCAACCGCAGAGGAACCATCCAACTGGCCGCTGGATTTGGAACTACACAAAGACAAGATCCGGATTGGAAGAGGATTCGCTACACCAAACCCACTGATGGTTCAGACACCAACTATGTGGCATATGTACCCTTTAGCGCTCAGCCTTTCTTTCTTGGTAGGTTGTTCATGGATTTGAATGAATATGTTAGAACATACAGTGGTCAATACACCGCAAAACTTTGGAAAATAAAAACGGATGACGCCAAAAACGAAAAGTGGATTACTGCCAAAGGTGGCTTTTATTTAGAAAACAAATCAAGAAACTTCTCATCCAGGAATATTGGTTATTCCCCAGCTAGCATATTCAATTTTGATTACAATCTTTCTTATTTGCCTTATGATCAGATTTTAGCGAATGACAATATCAATGGTCAAAATGGTTTTGTCATTGACGAAGATACTCGCGGTGCGGATAGATATGAGGCCAATAATACGCTAGTTGCTCAATTCTTTGAAGTCAATTTACCCATCAATAAACTAAACATCACCGCAGGTTTGCGCAATGAGAACAACATTCAAAAATTGAACAGTGCCGACATCACAGGCATTCCGGTGAGTGCACAATTTGATTCAACGATGTTACTGCCATCAATCAATATCGCCTACAATTACGGTAAAAAGAGCCTTGTGAGATTAGCCTACGGGAAGACTGTCAATCGTCCTGAATTCAGAGAATTGGCACCATTCTCTTTTTATGACTTTGAAAACAATTTCATCATTTCCGGTAATCCAAACTTAACATTTGCCACCGTTCAAAACATGGACATCAGATGGGAACGTTATCCCAATGCCAACGAGGTAATCAGTGCTGCGTTGTTTTATAAGCAATTCACCAACCCTATTGAACAATATTTCGTTCCTGGAGTGGGATCAGGAGGAACAAGAAGTTTTATGCCAGGAAATGCGCTATCAGCTACCAGTTATGGTGTTGAAATGGACATTAGAAAATCATTGGGCCATGTGACTAAAAATGAATTTTTAAAAAACTTGACTATTGTTGCTAATGCATCCTATATCATTTCCAATATTTCATTATCCGCAGAGAGCGTAGAAACTGGATTGAACCCCAACCGCCCTATGGTGGGGCAATCTCCATACATTGCCAACCTTGGACTTTACTATGAAAACGACACCACAGGATGGCAATTTTCAGCCATGTACAATGTAATCGGGCCTCGCATTTCGATTGTTGGAATTCCAGGTGTTCCAGAAGTATATGAGATGCCGAGAAACGTAATAGACCTATCTGTAACTAAGAACTTTAAGAGTGGATTTGGAATGCGCCTTGGCATTCAAGATCTTTTAAACCAAGAGAATCTATTCTTGCAAGATGCCAATCAAGATGGAGTATTGAATAGAGATAATGATCAAGTGATGCAGCGTTTCAAGCGCGGTACTTATTTCACTTTTGGTATCCAATATAAATTCAGAGAAAAATAGCCTTAACACAGGCGTGATATTTAAGCTTATTATTAGCCCTTTTGATAACACATCAATAATGAAGCGCTAATAATAGGCTAACTTTTTTTAAGCTGCTTTGCAAAAAAATCAAAGACATGAAAAGAATCTTATTCTTCGTGGTCGCTTTAGCTATGAGCGGCCTGGCGCAAAGCCAAATCATTGTAAGTGGAAATTTAGACATTAATGGCAAAACCACTTGGACCAATAACAACATTTACATTTTACAGGGTTTTGTGCGAGTAACGGCCAACGACACATTGCACATCCAACC
>JBEISW010000246.1:0-3527 GCA_040375215.1 Crocinitomicaceae bacterium
ATGATGGACATCACGGGTAAGGTTGTGTTTAAAACCAATGTGGTGTTGAATAGTAATGTTGCTGAAATCAATTTTGGAGATTTGGAATCTGGGCTTTATTTGGTTGATTTCGGTGGGGAAAGGAGTAGGTTGCAGGTGGTAAGATAAGTGGTTAATTCTTGGCGTCCATTGCGAGTGCTTTGCGTTCATTGCGTTATAATAAAATACAAAAACGCAACGTTCGCAAAGATTGCGCAAAGCTCGCAAAGTTGATGCTGAATGGCTGAATACCTTTTCCGCTTCCCTCTTCACTAAACACCGCTCACATAATTCTGAGCATAAAACCGCTGATACTCCCCGCTGGTGACCGCATCTACCCATTCTCTTTGGGAGAGGTACCATTGAATGGTTTCTTTGACCGCTTTTGCAAAATCTTGGGTGGGATGCCAATCCAATTCTGTCTCTAATTTGGTAGCGTCAATGGCGTATCGGTGATCATGTCCTAAACGATCTGTTACATAGGTAATCAACTGCTCAGCGTCTCCTTCAGGTCTGCCCAATAATTCATCTGTTGTCTTACAAATCAACTTTACCAAGTCAATGTTTTTCCATTCATTGTTTCCACCGACGCAATAGGTGTGTCCGTGTTTCCCTTTTTCTAATATGATTTCGATGGCTCGGGCATGGTCTTCAACCCACAACCAATCACGAACATTTTCGCCCTTTCCGTATATGGGCAATGGTTTTTTGTTCAGAATATTATTGATGACCAATGGTATCAATTTTTCAGGGAATTGATGCGTTCCGTAATTGTTGGAGCAGTTGCTGATGACAATGGGCATTCCATAGGTGTCGTGGTAGGCTCTGACCAAATGGTCACTAGAGGCTTTGGAAGCCGAATATGGACTGTGAGGATCATAAGGTGTTGACTCAGAAAATTTGCCTTCTTCACCCAAGGCTCCAAAGACCTCATCTGTTGAGACGTGGTAAAACATTTTTCCTTCCATGTGGTCTTTCCATGCAACGCGCGCTGCATTGAGCATGTTGGCGGTTCCCAAAACGTTGGTTTTGATAAATGCCAAAGGATCATGGATAGAGCGATCTACATGACTCTCAGCAGCCAAATGAATGATGTGGGTGATGTTGTTTTCGAGGACTGTCTTTAAGACAAACGCCTCATCACAAATGTCTCCTTTGATGAATTGATAATTTGGGGCATCTTGAATGTCTGACAATGACATCAAGTTACCAGCATAAGTCAACGCGTCAAAATTGATGATGGTGTCTTGAGGATGATTGTTTACCATGCGTCTAACGACATGTGATCCAATGAAACCAGCACCTCCCGTAATTAAAATTCTTCTAGCCATCGTTTACATTTGAAATTGAACACCCACATTGAACCATCTTCTTGGCATTTGAACAAAACCAGATAAGATGTACTGTTGGTTGTTGAGATTGTTGATATCTATGAATACATTAACCTTTTCTAGATTCAATTGTGAGCGCCAGTCAAGAATGGTGGTGTAGTTGTTTTGTCCCATTCGTTGAAAGTGACGGGCCATCAATTGATGTTGTAATTTTCCTTTTTGCCCTATGGCCAACTGCCCAATGAATTGTTGGGTCAAATGCTCAGCTGCATAACGCGATGGTAGATCTTGAGAATCCATCAAGGAACTCAATAGTGTCGCTTTTAAACCTGCGTTTAGAAAATAGAACCATTGATCGGTGTTTGGGTTGTTGTTCCATTGTGCTACAAAATCAAATCCAGTGAATGTTGAAATACCGATGTTCAAAGGTGTCCATTTTTGAGTGAAATCCGGAAGCGACGTTAGAACGTAATCAATTTGATTGTTCACTCTTCTGAAATAATAGCAACCTTGAATGTTGAATGCGTTTTGCTTGTAAAGAAATCCTGTTTCCGCAGTAAAGCCTTCTTCAGCTACCAATAATGGATTCCCTTGGTTGCGCGAATCTTTATAATACCAATCCGTATAGGTGGGTAGGCGAGAGCCTTTACCAGTATGCACATACACTTGACCATTTTCAGTTTTGTAAGCAATGTCCACTGCAGGATAGGCTTTCCATCCCTGGTTGTTTTGTTGCAATTCATCGCTTAACAATGTGTATTGAAAATTGCTACCGATAATTACGTTGAGTTTGCCCCAGGGATTGAAACGTTGTTCTAAATAACCACTGTAAAATTGACGTTCATGCTTTCCCAAATTATTGCTGCGCAACCAATCCCAGCGGGTTTCACCACCCAAAGCCACTAAACCCCAACCATTGGCACGGGAAACGTGTAACTCAGCACCACTGGTTGTTCCAAAGTGAAAGTTTTGGTACACCTCTGGTTTGCTGAGGATAAATACATAATGGTCCTCATTATAACGGTGGTATAGTCTGGGTACAATGTGCCATCTTTTCCAATTGAAATCACCGTTCACTCCTGAGAACATGGTTTTCACCTGCTCAAAGGCATCGGTATCATAAGGTGAAGCGTAAAAATCTTTGGCGCCGAAACTATTGTTGAATAGACCATTGATCCATTGAATTTTATGGTTGTTCTTTAGTACAAAGCTACTATTGGTAAAAATGTTCTGTTGTTCTACTCCTGAATTGTATTGGTACCCATTGGTAAACAATCGTCTCAATTGGATAGTGTGTCCAGATCTTTCTTTGACAAATCCCAAGGAGACTTGCTGAACATTTTGGGTATAAGCTTCACCGGTTGCGGTGTCTTTATTACCATTGGTACCCCAATAAGAAAGCACATTGAGCTTTTGACTGCCAGGTGCTTTGGTCACAACATTGATGGCTCCGGCTAATGCACCTGCGCCAAACATTCTTGCTGCAGATCCTTTGAAAACCTCGATACGCTCAACTTGGCTAAGATCAACTGGCAGATTCATTTGGTGGTGACCTGTTTGCGGGTCACGCATGGGGATTCCATCAATTAGAATGAGGATTTGATCATAAGATGAGCCCATCAAACTGACATCGCTTTGCGCAAAAGTGTTGCGACTTCGAACATCTACACCGCTTACAAAAAGCAAGGCCTCACTTACATTTCTAACAGGAAGTTTTTGAATTTCCTTGGCGGTAATGATTTGCACACCATAATTCGCCAGAGGGAGTTGAGGAGATCTTTTGTCTTCAATAATGTCAAGGCCATTGAGTTCTTGCTCGATCACATAATTGTGCTGCACGGGTTGTGCGGATGTCAAAAAACCCTGAAGACAACAAGTAAACAGGGCTATGATTGATTTTTTCATGCAATGAAATTAGAAAATATTCGAGGAGTTTTACAAACTCCAATAATGCAAGTTTTTGATTTTAGAGCGGTATGTGCCTTTGATGTCCACCAAAACACCCTGACCATTTTTTAACAAAGAAGTCAAGTATTGTTCTTCCATGTTTAGGTATTCATTGTGAGCTACAGCAATGATAATGGCTTCGTAGGTGTTAGGTGCAGGTTGTGGTACCAAAGTACAACCGTACTCGTGGTGCAATTCTTCGCTGTCCGCATGTGGGTCAACGATGTCCAC
>JBEISW010000101.1:0-7529 GCA_040375215.1 Crocinitomicaceae bacterium
CAAAGTGCTTTCCATTTTTCATGGACATTCCGCGCACATACTTAATTTCATGAGAGCGATTCCCGAACATGGAAACAAAATAAGTTGAATTGGTATCCTCAGTAAAAAAATAAGATTCAGCACGCACTTCTCCCGCCTGTATACCTACCACGCGTTGTCCCCAAATGCAAAAATGGAGAGACAGAAAAATAAACAAAAGATAAAACCTAGTGGGATGTGAACCACCTAAAGATATCCATGCCATTGCCATAAAGCATTAAACCCAACAACAACACCATGCCTATCATTTGTGCTACTTCCATGATGCGTTGTGACGCCGGGCGACCCGTAATCATTTCCCACAACAAGAACATCACGTGACCTCCATCCAATGCAGGAATCGGCAGGATATTCATAAACGCTAAAATCAAAGAGATGAAAGCGGTGCGTTCCCAAAACATAGCCCAATTCCATTCCTCAGGAAAGAGCTTGGCAAAAGTGGCAAATCCACCCACTTGCTTTGCACCAGAAGCTGAGAAAATAAATTTCAGTTGAGATGCATAATCCTTGACCGTTTCCCAAGCTTGCTCCACACCGCCGGGTATGGCTTCCAAGAAACCATATTCGCGATTGACATAACTAAAATAAGCGCTGGGAGATTTTGGCGCAAAACCAATGGTTCCCTCTGCCGTAACTTTTGGTGCAATGGTCATCCATTGCCCTCCGCGGTACAAGCCAACCTCCACTTTTTGATCAGGATGTCCTTGCAAAAACTTTTGAATCGATTGAAAATAAACCAGAGTATCTCCATTGATGCTCACCAAAGAATCTCCCTTCATTAAGCCTGCTTCAGCAGCTGGTGTTCCGGCAATCACCGTATCCACCACACAAGGAATGCGCGGCGTAAAGGGCATCTTAACACCTTTGTCTACCATCATCTGTCCCAACTCTGTGGGCAATGGAATTTGCACTTCACCACCACCACGGATTACCGTTGCTGTTGTTGGTTTATTTAACAACATCCACTTTGGAATGTCAGTATAACTAGAAGGTGTTTGTCCATCCAATGCAATGATGCGATCCCCTTCCTGAAATCCAATAGACATCATCAATGAATCGCAATGCACGCCATAGGTGATATTCTGAACGGGCAATTCATCCTTTCCCCAATTGGCCAAAACAACCGCGTACAAAATCATCCCTACAATAACGTTTACCACAACGCCACCCACCATCACAATCAAACGCTGCCATGCTGGTTTGCTGCGAAACTCCCAATCTTCAGCAGGCTTAGACATTTGCTCCTTGTCCATGCTCTCATCAATCATTCCTGCAATCTTCACATATCCTCCCAACGGCAACCAACCAATACCGTACTCAGTACCTCCAATTTTCTTCTTAAAAATGGAGAACCATGGATCAAAAAACAAGTAGAATTTCTCTACTCTTATCTTAAACAATTTGGCCGGAATAAAATGACCTCCTTCATGGAGAATGATCAATAAAGACAAACTCAAAAACAACTGCAATGCTAACATCATGATTTTCTACGATTGAGGGGTAAAGGTACGTTGATATGCCTTTGTGTAACGCAAAACATATTTCCCAAAAACATCAAATTCCAAATTTACAGTACTTCCAACCTGTATAAATTGAATGTTCGTGTGTTCATGGGTATAAGGAATAATACAAACTGAAAACTGATTAACCTGGCTGTTCACTACTGTCAAACTAATTCCATTGACCGCAATGCTTCCTTTCTCAATGGTCATTCCATCTTCATAAGGCAGATGTTCAAAGGTATAAGTCCAACTTCCACCTGCTTCGCTCACTGCAATGCACTTTGCTGTCTGATCCACATGACCTTGAACAATGTGCCCGTCCAATCGTGCATTCATCTTCATGGCTCTTTCCAAATTCACTACATGACCCACCTTCCACGTGGAGAGATTGGTCTTGTTCAAAGTCTCTTCAATAGCAGTAACCACATAATGATCCGCTTCTATGGCCACCACTGTCAGACAAACGCCATCATGGGCGATGGACTGATCAATCTTTATTTCTTGTAAAAAATGACAACTTACTGAAAAATGCACGTTGGTCCCTTCTTCTCGAATGCCAACAATTTTACCCAACTCTTCAACTATTCCTGTAAACATCTTTATGGTTTTATGGTATCTACCTTTCCATCCAACAAATGAATGAATCCATTTCTATTGTAGGGGACCAACCCTTGTAAGGTAATCGGATAAATGGTGATGGTGTAATAAAAGACACCGTCTTGACAAAGCTCGCCTGTTTGTTGATCTAGGCCTGTCCAATCAATGGAAGGATTTTCTGTTTCATAGACCATAGTGCCCCATCGGTTAAATATTTTCATTTCAACATGATCAATGGATCGGTATGGATACGCTTGGTACCAATCATTGGATGCATCTCCATTTGGGGTATAGACATTGGGCAAATCATAGAAAGGACAATTGTCCACGCAAATGGAATCTGAAAACGCACTCTCATTTTGCTGGTATTGACCATTGGGCCATAAATTGAGCGAGTCCAATGCCGTTACAACATAGCAACCTGCAATGGTATTTCCTGTACTGTCAGGATTGATATACCAGACCGTATCGGTGGGATCATTCAAAGTTGTCAAGAGCTCAAACTCACCTCCCATCACAGGCGTGTAATAAACCTTGTATCCCGTAACATCATCAGCGCAATTGGGTCTATTCCAATGCAGACTCAAAGTGGGCACCAAACAATCCGATTCAACCGTCAAGGTTGGGGGACAAGGAGGTTCCTGATCATAGGGCTGCGCACATGCTTCTTGTGACCAATTGACCAAAGGGTCTTTGATGGTAGGATTGGCGTAGGTTCCAATCAACCTAACCTTGTAGCAATAGGGTTGATTGTTCACCAAACCTGTATCGCTGATGGAACTCACTGTTGTATCTAAGAACAACACAAAATCCAAATCCGTTTCGCTCTTTCGGTAATACTGATAACGATAATTGTCCCAAGGAACATCCTCAACAACACTAACCTGAACTGCGTTATCCAAAGGAGTGAGACTCAACCAAGGGCTCATGGCATCATTGGAAAATCCAACCGAAAAACCATTGGACAACAATTCCACCCGGTATCGATTACTCACGCCTATGGTATTGATGTTCTGATGAACATAAACAGTATCCAACAGCATAAAGTCATCAGCATTTGATCCACTCCAAATTAAATTCTCAGACGCTGATCCTGCAATGCGGTGGTACAATTGATATTGATAAGGCCCCGGATATTGCACAACATCCAATTCTGAAGGAGGCGACCAAGTAACAGTGTCAACACCCAAATCAAACGAGGTTTCCACTACCGAAACTTGCGTAACCACGGGCACCTCTTTGGACAATTGCGCACAAACCTCATCACTGGCGTAACTCAATGCACCATCTGGCCAACGCGCTACAACCATGTAGCAATAATTGGCCCCAAAATTCACATTCTCATCCATGTAAACATCACTATTGACATTGGGAATGGTTGCAATCAATTCGTATCCCGTATAATCGGGAACGCCTAATTCACAATTGGCTGGATCAAAACCGTACAAGCCATTTCTGCGGTAAATCAAATAATCCACCTCAGTAGCTTGATAGTCTGTAAAAATTGGTGAACAAGCATGCGGACTCCAAGAAACCTCAATGGTATTGTTGATAGGGTTGGCCGCAGGATTTAAGACTTCTGGAGCCACCACCGTAATGGCCATGGTTTCGATATAAGACAAATTCACATAACCATCGTCAGTAGCTTGAAAAGTCATTTGATAAGGCTGATAACGAATCTCCTCGCACAGCGGTTCCCAGGAAAAAATGTAGGAGCTGGGATTAAAAGTTGCAGGATGAGAAACATTGGTCAATGGACCACCAAAGGCCTGCATGGTAATGTTGTCACCATTGGGGTCAGAAGCAATGACTTGAAACCAGATATCATCACCTGCAGTAACGCACTTGTCATTGATGGGTAAAATAACAGGGGGAATATTGTTACAAGTTACAACTGTGATTTGCATATCGCGAATAACGTACCCAATCAAAATACCATTGCGGTATTCAGAAATTTGAATGGCAATATTGTACTCCCCTGCCAACAGGTGAACAGTCCACAGCACATTACCCGTCAATGCATCAATGGTAAAAAGATCTGTTGTCTCAGAAGTCACCTCATTGGGTAATTCCCATGCAGGGATGTCTCCCAAACTCAACGGCAACCCATCCTCTCCCAAACAGGGAACCAACGCATAGGAGAGCGAGTCACCGTCAGGATCATACGCCGCAGGGTTGTGCATCCATGGCTGATAAATACAAGCTTCTTGCGTTGGTGGATTCAGCAATTGAACTGAATTGTTGTGACCCAATCCAGGACTAATCACCAATTGGGATTGAATACCAAAAACCTGCTGAATGGAATTGGTAATATTCATCACGCCTCCATTTCGGTTGGGATCTTCTACCCGCAAATTGTAAATCCCTGGACCTGCATAAGTATGGTATCCATAATACTCGTTTCGTTTGGCATCCGAGTTGGGATAAAAAAGTTCCACAGCCCTGGGCAAACTATCTAAATCAGTATCCAAAATATTCTCAGGTTCATCGCCCCAGTATATTTTCAACCAAGGTCTATCAGCAGGAGCTGAAACTTTAGTAATGGTAATGATAGTAACTTTATAGGTATAGCCCGACACATGCTCATAGATGATTTCACCCGCTCTATTGTGCGTAGCCTTGGCACTGAAGGCCATAAGCAACAACACAAAAAGCGATATGTATTTCATCCATCTCATCCTACGAAGTTACAGGCTTACTTTCCTTTTCAATCATGGGTGACCATGATTTTAGATTGATTAACACCATCCGCTATTTCCCATTGCATCCAATATAAACCTGTTGGCCATGAGGAAACATCAATCCATCCACTTTGTTCTTTGTTATAGATTTGCGCAGCAACACATTTTCCTGTTGCATCAAAACACAACAATCTTCGTAATTCAGGACCTTCCCAGCGGATAACATCATGAGCAGGATTGGGATAAAACTTCCAATTTTGGTTATTGTTCTCAGCAACATGGGTAGCATCTACAATGGTGACACAATAATCCTCAAACTCTCCGTAACTAAAAGCACCGCATGCATCAGGCGTTTCACCGGCACTGAACAAACCATAATAGGTCATTCCAACACGCAAACGTTTGCTACCCAGAGATACTGAACTCGGCACATTGAAGGTTCCTGTTGCAGTGGTGGTTGAAGCCTGGCCTGGATCAAAAATCAACTCATCTGATGTCCAATCACCATCACCATTCCAATCTATCCAAGCCTTGCTGTACTCGTTATAGGAAAAGCCACTAAATCCTGGAGTTACTGATATGGAATAATCTTGTCCAATAGCCAAATCTGTGGTTACATCCGTATAATCACCATAACCGCCATCCGACACAGAAGTGTTATTGATTGAACCAATCGTCACATTTGCAATCCACTCACCTGATGCATCATTAGTACTAGCAGGGCAAGTAGCCACCTCATGACAACTAGCGCAGCCCATTGTAGTAAAACTAACCGTTTGAACCTGCGGCTCAATGCCCACACATGTAGAGGACACCACTGCTTGATAATCGGTACAAGCCAAAAGATCGGTAAATGCATAACTCAATTGATCTGTCTCAAAATTGCCAACGACTACTGTTCCCTGAATCAACATGATTGAATACCCCGAAGCTGCTAATACCGGGTTCCAAGTGATTACCGCACCATCCGTCATCGTGTTAGTCACATTGAAATTGGAGGGATTCACGCAGCACCCATCGGTTGTAAAATATTGCAACGGCGACCATTCACTTGTCAATGTGTCACATGTCGCTCTCATCTGGTATTCATAGCTTGCGCAAAACTCCAAATTGCTCAAAGTAGCATTCTGACCTTGGATATTGGTAAGGGTCGACCAATTCAAATTTCCTTGAACTCTATATTGTATTTCAAAAGGTCCATTACCGATGCTGATCCAAGTAATGAGTCTATCCGGAGAAGCAGGAACTGGAGCATCAACCACTGCAAAAGGGGAAGGACAATCACCCGAAACACATTCGCCCAAAATAAGATTCAAGCTATTAAAGACATTGAGTCTACCACCAGTTGATACTTCTCCAACCAAATTTGAAACAGGATCGATACCAGACAAAATATACCCTCTTACCATCGCTGCAGCTTGCGCAGGATTGGCATGTGCTATTTGTACCAAAGATTGACAAGGAGCAGCATACATCAAAGCCACTGCACCTGCAACACAAGGACTAGCAAAAGAAGTTCCTGAACTTGCGCTGTATCCATCATTACCAGCCATCATGACCGCTTCACCTGGCGCACCTAAATCAATATGAGTCGTGCCAAAACCACTAAAAGTGCGCACATCCGCGTTGTTGGTTGCGGTAACAGAAATCAAATAATCACTTGGACAAGTAGTAGGCATGTCACCCACATTGTCCACATTGACATTGTTGTTGGCTGTTGCTGCGCAACTTAAAATTCCATAATGACCGAGTGTATCATACATGGCGCACCAGAGCGGATAGCCGCTAGCCGCAGCATTGTCAATTCCCCAAGAGCTATTGGTTACCACCACAAAAGCCCCTTGACTTCCATTTGTACTATTGTACAACTGTCGCATAACCAAAGGATAAGTATAAGCAGCAATGGCATTGGCTTCCGAAATGCCTCCCATCTGAACCTGCATCAATTTCACGTCCCAATTCACCCCTGCCACGCCCATTCCATTGTTGCCTTTGGAACCTATCATACTGCTCACTTGTGTCCCGTGATTACCGTTGGAAGAATTATCTGTGTTGTTGCTCACATTCCATCCATCATAGTCGTCAACATAGCCATTGTTGTCATCGTCTAATCCATTACCTGCAATCTCATTAATGTTGACCCAATGGTTGGGCAAAATATCTTCTTGGTCCCATTTCGCCCCTTGCGTTTCCACCACACATGCCACAATCTCATCCCCCAAAGGAGTCAAACCACCAGTTGTAATATCCCAAGCCAATTCACTATCGATATCATTGTCCTGTGCATCAATGTGGTGCCATTGATTCCCGAAAATGGGGTCATTGGGGGTCAATCGATCTTCAATCAAATGATTGAACTGAGCCGCTTGAACTTGTGGTAAACTTTGACAATAACGCAAAATCTCTTCCTCACTCAATCCATCCCATTCCCATCGAAACAAATGAATGCGCATTGGTGATGAAATCTTCTGTTCCCAACGAAAATTCAAAAAAGTTCCTAAATCCTTATTGACAGATAAGACAACTTCATCAGGTTCAAATCCCTTCATCAATTGAATCAAAACTTCCTTCTGAACATGGTCCTGACCCAACATAGGGAGGACAATGAAACACATGATGGCTACAATTATTTTCTTCATTGCTTGATAAATATTCTTTTTACACGGTGTGATATTCCCGTCAAAATTTCATAAGAAATGATTTCTTATGA
>JBEISW010000012.1:0-19715 GCA_040375215.1 Crocinitomicaceae bacterium
ACAGCGTCCTCGCCAAAGGTCTCATAAAAGTCGCCCACCCTGAACAATAAAACGGCATCTGGGTACTTGGCCTTGATGGCATTGTATTGTTTCATGAGCGGGGTTTCCGCTATTTTTTCTGAAGCTGAACTCATCGTTACAAAAGTAAACCCTATGGTTGGAAAAGACTACAGGATTGACTCGTTTTTTCTGCGCCACCACCAAAATGGAAGATACACCAATGCATAGGAAATGGCACCAATAAATTCCAACTCCAACAGGTAATAAGGCCAATCGTGCAAGACATCTAAAAAAGAACCTCCAATTGGTTTTTGTCTTAAATAACCATAATTGCCGCCCACTAAAAAATTGATGACGATGGCCATTGCAAAATAGATTTGACTCCAAGCTGCGGCTCTTAACCACGCTCCTTTCTGCGGTTTCAAGTTCATTCCCAATGCCAGATACAGCACACTCCAAACCAAACCAGTATGCCCCACCATAAAGGTAATGTAGGTCAAGTGCGGAAAGGGTTGATGAATATCCGGTGTAATGATTCCGTGGATACTCCCTGCCATCACCCAAAAAAAAGCCAGCTCTGCAGCGCGTTGTTTTTTAAACCAAAGTGCATAAGCCGTTAAAAAAACGGCCCAGTTGCAAAACTCCATGGGTAGGTCATATTGGACTGACCAAAATCCCGAGTACAAACGATAACCTTGATAGGTAAACCAATTGAGCACCAGCATGGCTCCCAATATTTTCCCCAAGACATCTCTATCTTTTTGTGTCCTTGTTCTGGCCCATCGCACAGAAACAATTGGGAGCAAGACCGTCAAAAAAATGATGATCGCATGTTCCGTTCCCCAAAAAACAAATTGATACGAATTCATCGGTAAGGTGATTTTCCCTTTTCATCGTCCAACATAGACAGATAACTATGGTACCTGCTTTCCGCTATCCTGCCATCAGCCAATGCAGCTTTCACAGCACATCCGGGTTCTTCCAAATGCTTGCAGGTATTGAATTTACATTCAGGTAGCAAAGCAAACATTTCCTTAAAATACAACGGAATATCTTCAGCGCTAAGGTCCACCAATCCAAATCCTTTGATGCCTGGAGTATCGATAATCCATCCCCCTTCTTTGGTGGGAAAGACTTCAGCAAATGTGGTGGTATGTTGGCCTTTTTCACTCCAATCTGAAATATCGCCTATTCGCAGTTCACGAGTGGGTACAAAATATTGAATCAATGACGATTTGCCTACGCCGCTATTGCCGGAAAATAGAACTACTTTATCCTTCATCATTTCCGTCAATTCATCCATCCCCATCTTCGTTTCAAGAGAAGTCATCAATGTGGTGTATCCAGCGTCTTCATACAAGCCTATCCAATCCGCCACCTCGTCCAATTCATGTTCATTATATTGATCCATCTTGTGGAACAATAAGACAACAGGAATATCATAAGCTTCAGCACTAACCAAAAAGCGATCGACAAATCCTTTGGTAGTAGCGGGCTTGGAAATGGTCACCACCAAAAAAGCTATATCGATATTGGCAGCAACAATCTGCGCCTCTTTGGAGAGATTGACTGATTTTCGTATGATGTAGTTTTTTCGAGGAAGAATCTCGTTGATACTCGCCACACCTTCCTCGTCTGTTTCTGAAGGGGAAATAACCACAAAGTCTCCCGCAGCCACAGGGTTGGTAGTTTGAAGCCCTTTGGTTCTTAATTTACCCCTGACCCTGCATTTGTAAAATTGACCATCGTCACCGATGACATCATACCAATGACCTGTGGACTTGAGGACGCGAGCATTCATGCTCCTTGAACCGTGACGTTGAGGTCTTCTAGTTTTTTACGAATCAATTGCAAACGCTCTACTACCACTTGTTTGCTGGCAGCATTTTCTTTGGATTTCAAAACCTTTTTAGCTCCCTCCAATGTATAGCCTTTCTCGCGAACCAAATGGTGAATTTGTGTAAACAACTCCATGTCTTTTTTGGAGTACATGCGATTGCCACGGGTATTTTTTCTGGGTTGCAATTGAGGAAATTCCTTTTCCCAAAAGCGCAACAATGATGCGTTGACTTGAAACATTTCTGCCACCTCGCCGATGGAGAAATAAATTTTTTCTATGGTTGTGTGTCTGTTCAGCATTAGTCAAATGATTGTCCTGATTGTGAAGCCCTCTCCAGCAAAGCTGCGTATTGATCAGGCGACAAATCATTGTAAAAATAATAAGCTGGATTCACTTTTTGACCATTCTTGATAACTTCATAGTGCAAATGGGGACCCGATGAAACCCCTGTATTGCCCACGTAGCCTATGATTTGACCCCTTTTCACCTTGGTTCCAGGACGCACTGCCATTCGGCTCATATGTGCATAAAGTGTTTGGTATCCAAAGCCATGATCAATGACGATATGCAATCCGTAACCACTTCCACCATCAGGACTTTTCACTACACCATCTCCTGTGGCATAGATTTCTGTTCCAATAGGCGCTGTGAAATCCAATCCTGTGTGCATGCGCGCCACGCGATAAATGGGATGAATACGGTATCCAAAACCGGAAGCCATTCGTTTTAAATCTTTGTTGTCCACGGGTTGTATGGCAGGAAGACCAGCCAAAAATTGATCTTGCTTCTTGGCCAACTTCATGATCTCTTGGTAAGACTTACTTTGTTGAATAAGGTTTTGTTGAATGGCCATCAAACGATTTTGCGTTTCAATGATTCCCTCTTCAGAGCTGTACTTGGCTATTTCATTGTAACGATTCCCGCCCACATACTTGTGGTCAATGGGCGCAGCTCCAAAGATGGTTCGGTAAATTTCATTGTCCCTCTTCTGCAAAACATCCACGTATTGATCCAACGAGTCCATTTGCTCTCTCATGCCGCTGATTTGAGCGTCCATGTATTTCAACTCTTTCTGAAGCCTGCTGGTCTCTGGATCTTTGAAGAAAGAAGCGTAAAGAATGACACCTAATCCACCAATGACCAATCCCACAATGAGGTACTTCAATACCAACCATACATAGTCCCGTACGGTAAAGCTGATCATCTCAAAGTTGAGTGTCGTCGGATTGAATATGTATTTAAACTTTGGCAATTCCGTTTGTTTTGGATTCTGACAAATTTAGGACAATCAAGGCAATTTGAGATTAGTTTTGTGTCCCATCAATAGGCATTATGACATCACAAGAGATTAGAAAACAATTTTTGGATTTTTTCGCGCAGCAAAAACATCAAATCGTTCCTTCAGCACCCATGGTTATCAAAGGTGACCCTACCTTGATGTTTACCAATGCGGGAATGAATCCCTTTAAAGATATTTTCTTGGGCAATGCACCTGTCGTTCATCCTAGAATTGCCAACACACAAAAATGTTTGCGCGTCAGCGGAAAGCACAATGACTTGGAAGAAGTAGGTGTGGATACCTACCACCACACCATGTTTGAAATGTTGGGCAACTGGAGCTTTGGCGATTACTTCAAAGAAGAAGCCATTGGATGGGCGTGGTCATTATTGACGGATGTGTATAAAATCCCGAAGGATCAATTGTATGTTACCGTATTTGAAGGCGATGCATCTGAGAATTTGGATTTTGATCAAGAAAGCTATGACATCTGGAAAAAGTACATTGCCGAGGACCGCATTTTAAAAGGAAATAAAAAAGACAATTTCTGGGAAATGGGCGCCATGGGACCTTGTGGTCCGTGCTCTGAAATCCACGCTGACATTAGATCAGCTGAAGACCGTCAAAATGTTGATGGAAGAACATTGGTCAACAATGATCATCCGCAAGTGATTGAGATTTGGAACAATGTGTTCATGCAATTCAACCGCAAAGCGGATGGCAGCTTGGAATCCTTGCCCAACAAACACGTGGATACAGGGATGGGCTTTGAGCGCTTGTGTATGGTATTACAAGGCAAACAATCCAACTATGACACGGATGTTTTTTCTCCTTTGATTCAAAAAATTGAACAACTCAGCGGTTTGTCTTATACAGCAACAGCAGACAAGAAAGATGTTGCCATGCGCGTCATTGCAGATCACGTCAGAGCAGTATCCTTTGCCATTGCCGATGGTCAATTGCCGTCTAGCTCTGGAGCCGGATATGTTATCAGAAGGATTCTGAGAAGAGCGGTGCGCTATGGATACAGCTTCTTACAATTCAAGTCTGCTTTCATCCACCAAGTTTTTGATGTGTTGGAAAAACAAATGGGAAGTGCCTTCCCTGAGTTGAGTAAGAATAAAACACTCATTCAATCCGTCATCAGAGAAGAAGAAGAGAGTTTCTTGCGCACCTTGGAAAAAGGGATTGAACTTTTGGACAACGTGATTCAAAAGACCAGTGACAATGAAATTTCAGGGACCATCGCTTTTGAACTATATGACACCTTTGGTTTCCCAATAGACTTGACGCAATTGATTGCGGGTGAAAATGGAAAGACCATTAACCAAGCAGAATTTGAGGAACAACTTCAAGCACAAAAAGAGAGAAGTCGTGCAGCAACCAAATTGGAAACAGATGATTGGGTGAATTTGGCGGAAGGAGATACAGCATTTGTTGGATATGATGAAATGGAAGTAGAAACCAAATTGCTTCGCTACCGCCGTATCAAATCCAAAGGAAAGGAAATGTACCAATTGGTATTGGAGACAACACCGTTTTACGCAGAAGGTGGTGGACAAGTAGGAGACAATGGCGTATTGTATTTTGGAGAAGACCGCATCACTGTGGTTGATGTCAAAAAAGAAAATGGATTGATTGTTCATTTTACAGAAGAACTACCCACCTCACCAGAGAAAGTGGTGTTGGCCAAAGTTGACGCCACCTGGAGAAGGGATACCACAGCGCACCACAGCGCAACGCATTTGTTGCATGAGGCATTGCGAGAAGTATTAGGGATGCATGTTGAGCAAAAGGGATCATTGGTTAATCCCAACTATTTGCGATTTGACTTTTCCCATTTTGCCAAAGTGAGCGAAGAGGAATTGACGCGCATTGAAGGTTTGGTAAATGACCGTATCCAATCCAATTATCCGTTGATTGAAAATCGCGCGGCCACGATAGAGGAAGCCAAAAACAGTGGCGCGATGATGTTGTTTGGAGAAAAATACGGTGATAAGGTTCGCATGATTCAATTTGGAAACAGCATTGAATTATGCGGCGGAACACATGTGGGAAGTACTGGCATGATCAAGCGATTTAAGCTTCAATCAGAGGGAGCCGTAGCAGCTGGAATTAGAAGAATCGAGGCCATAGCAGGTGGAATAGCTGACGCACACATTGCAGGAGATTTGGCAGAGTTGGAGGAAGTTCGCGTTGCATTAAAAAACAAAGATGCTGTTAAGGCTGTTAAGGATTTACAGCAAAAAGTAAATGACTTGCAAAAGCAGTTAGAGGAAATGCAGCGTGCTCAAGCACAGCAAGTGAAGCAAGTTTGGAAAGGACAGATTACCGCCCACAATGGACGCAATCTTTTATTTGTAGATACAGATTTAGACGCGGGATCCATCAAGGACATCTGTTTTCAATTAAAAGGTGAGTTTACATCCTTTGGTGCTTTGATTACCAGTGTAAATAATGGAAAACCCATGATTACCGTAGCCTTGAGTGAAGATGCAGTTCAAGAATGGGGTTGTCATGCAGGACAACTTGTAAAAGAGTGGGCCAAAGAAATCAAAGGTGGTGGCGGAGGTCAACCCAGCTTTGCCACCTGCGGAGGAACAGATGTTAGCGGATTGACAGCTGTTGTAGAAAAAGCCAAAACGATATTCCAGGCCTAAGCCACAACATTGGATGAATTAGCAGTGCTCTGATATACAGGGCCTTGGTATTCTATGGAATAAGAAAAAGCCAAGTGCAACACATAAAATATATTGAACGTGCATGCTAAGACGTAATCCATCCATTTGTTTTTCCCGAACGATTGGGCCAATTCGGTAAAAACCAAAAAGGCAAAATAAATGTTGTAGAAGGGAATGAACATGCGAAAAGCATGTGCATCCGGGCGACCCACAACGCGCATCGTGATGATTACGTCATAAATGGGAATAAAGGCAGCCCAATAGGGTTGATTGGCTTTGCTAAAGAGTGCAACTTTTCCTAAAAAACCGATAGCGGAGACAACAATAAAGGTCATGATAAAAGGAGCGAACTGCTTCCAGATATCACTCCAAGCGAGCAAGAATTCCATAGGTTTAAGGTATTTATTGAGCAACAGTGCTCAATAAATAGACGAATCACAGAAAAATAGGTTGCCTAGATTGGCTATGGAGGTAAGGAGGCGGTAGCTCTTAAAATGAGGAAAGCAACAAGGGAAGCACTTCTGCTTCCCTTGTTGTTTGTTTAGGAAATCATGTTTCTTAAGTTGGTTAACCGTTGTTATTTCCAACGCAAGTACTTTGGTGCGATTTGCTCTTCGCATTAAAAAGACGTATGAAAATAAAAAGGGTTGCCTCAGGGTTGATACAAAAGATTACATCCTCTGGTTTCCGCATAGGACAAGCGTCCCAAGACCTTGAACCGGCCATCAGCAGCAATCTCGCCCAAATCTTGTGTGGCAATAAAGGCACAACTGTCCACATTGGCCAAATCAATAATGTGCAAACTTCCCCTGCCCTGTGTTTGTATGGGCCCCAAAGGATCTTGTATATCTCTAACCCAAACCCGCATCCAATCTGGTGTTTCTAAAGCATCCATCTCAACTGCATAGGCCTGACTCAGCAACTCCGTCATCCCATATTCACTGTGAATGTGCACATTGGGCCAAGCTGACTGCAATGTATCATAGACCTCCTGTCTGATGGGCTCTCTGCCCCTTCCCTTCATTCCTCCTGTTTCCATGATGATGGTACTGACCATTTGCCCTGGACATTGTTGCGCAAAATCCAACAGGGCAAAGGTCACGCCCCACAACATCACCTTTTTTCCTTGAGCCAAAGCTTTATCCCAACGTTTTTTTAATGCATCAAAGTCATACAGAAAAAAAGCATTTTGGTCGCCACCACTGACTTTGACCAAATAATCCACCATATAAACCAATGATGAATTGTTGCGTTCAAGGTAGGATGGCAACAAGGCCAACATCTCATACTCAGAGGGGTGACCATATCGCTGAATAAAATGGGCTAAAAAGGCGCGCTCATACAATTTCAAATCAACCAAATGGTGTTTGGATGTTACTGTTCCAGTTGTTGCACTTGACTCAAATGTGCGCATCACCGATGAGGTTGAAGACAACACCCGATGTGTTTTGAAAAATGAAATGGGCAAAAATGGAATTTCTTCAATGGAGTTAACCTGGTGAACAGAGATACCCAAAGCATCCGCGAATGCTCGGTAAATAACATTGTGCTGGTATTGATAGCGAAACAATTCCAAGGCGCGTTCCTGAAAAAAATCAGATACATTGCCTTGAAACAAAGAAGAAATAAATGCTTCGCGATTCACTGGACAAAGTTACATCAAGGCCTTGTTTGATTAACTTTGTGTTATGTGTAAAAAAATGGGAATCGTTCTTATCAGTATGTCTACTCTTTTACTGGGGTGCATGGATTTGGAAACCTTTCCCGATGAACCACAAATCACTTTCAAATCTTTTGCAGTAAAATCAGATGGAACAGGTGCGCAATTGATTTTTTCCATCACCGATGGCGATGGAAACTTTGGATTAAATCAAGAGGATACTTCTGGCGTATTTGCGGATTGCACTACTCGATACAATGTTTTTTGTGATTATTATGAAAAGCAAAATGGCACATGGGTTAAAGTAAGTTTAGACCCTTGTTTAGATCCTAACATCATTCCATTTTATTACAGAGCTCCGGTTGCAGTTCCTGAGGGACAATACAAGGCACAAAAAGGAACGGTCACATTAGACATCAATCCCATCTACTATTTACCCAGCAATTACGACACGTGCAAATTCAAATTGCATGTGATTGACAGAAGTCTCAATCAGAGTAATGAGATTGAGACCAACGAATTTTACAAACCATAACAAGGGTAAAAGAAATGCAAAAACTGCTCCTAAAGGAGTAGATTTTCATTCGATACAATTTTGTAGCTTCGACAAGTGCAAAGGATAATGATTTCAACATTCCGCAATGCTTGGATAGCCATACTGGTTGCCTTCACTCCAGAAATTGTTTTGGCGGGAAGTGAGCTTAATTTTTATTTCCAAAATATGCGTCAATCTTTCCCGCAAGGAACTGAATTCTTATGGGAGAAGCAAGGCGAACCTGGTTTTGATCTCTATCAAAAAAATAAAACTTCATACAATACTCTTCCTCCCGAAAAATTGAGCAATCAAGATCCCGCTCTTTGGATTAAGATACCATTAAAAAGTATAAGAAACGCTTCATCGCAGTTCATTGTCATACCCAATAGTCACATCAATCGCGTTCAATGCTATTACCTCAATGGGCACAATCAAATTTTAGACAGCACGTTATTGATGGGAGACCACGTTGCCTTTGCCAATAGACCGGTACATTTCCCTGAATACATTTTTCCCATTTCCCAGGATACCGCACAACAATTCATTCTTTTGTACTTGGACAAACGCAATGAACCATTTTTCACTTCCATACAAGTTCTTGATGAGGAAGGATTAAACAGTAGAAAAACCAACTATTTTCTTCTTTCAGGTATACTACTCGGCATACTCATAGCGGCTTTCATTATCAATATTTATATTGTAATCAATGCCAAAAAAGTATTAAACTATTTGTACAGTCTATTCCTTGGACTTTGCATTATTTATACCCTCTCTGACTTTGGTTACATCCATTGGATCATCAATTATCAATCCAGCTGGATCATTGACATTGTAAGACCATTATCACTTTCAATTGCCTTCCCTATTTACTTATTCTTCTTTATTAATACGGTATCATTTGAGGAACATTTTCCAACATGGGGGAGACGCATCAAAACATATGGTTGGGTTTGGCTGAGTTACGTTCTCTTTGCTTCCGCAATGGCACCTTTCCTTTATGATCATTCTTACAAATACTACTCATTGGCCTTGTCTCTTGCTTTTCAGCAGTTAACCTTAGTCATTGTTATCATCTGTTCCGTCATTTCTCTTCGAAAAGGAGATAAATACGCCATTCCGTTTTTGATTGCCTCTTCACTCTTTATTCTTACACATTTTCACTACATAGCACATCGTTTTGGGTATACCGAAGACACCGTGGTTCAGCAACATTTTGTACCCATCATATTGGGAATGGATTGTTTGATTATTGGAGGGATTGTTGCTTTGCGCTTCATTGATTTCATACAGAAAAATAAAAATTTAGAGTTTGCACTCTTAAACAAAGACATCGAAATCAACGAGCGGATTGCTGCCATTCAATTGAGGGAATTATCGAGAATCAGTCAACTTCTACACAATCACATCGGGATGGAATTGGTTGGCTTAAAAAACAACTTAGAACAAAACAAAAATAGCATACCTACTGATATTCATTCTTTGTTAAATAGCCAAACCACTGCATTGATTGAAGATGTGAGAAATACAGCGCATTTCCTATCTCCACAAGTGTTAACGAAGTTTGGTTTGGCGCATTGCATTCAGCTGTTTGTAAAGGAAATTTCTAAAGCCAAACACATCAAACACTATGTAGAAATAACAGCCGCATGCAACAATACCACGACAAATATTCAATTGGTAGTGATGCTGGTCATCCAAGAATGTTTGAACAACACCATCAAACACGCAAATGCTTCAGAGATACAAGTGCAATGCTTTATAGAAAATAAGCATCTTTACATCTCCTATCAGGACAATGGAGTAGGAATTAAAAAAAATGATGAATCAAAAGATGGCATAGGCATCTTACAAATTACTGAGATGATCAATGTATGCCGAGGAATCTGCAATATTGAAAGCAAGGCAGGAGAAGGTTTTCAATTGAACGCTGAAATACCGCTAGACACATGAAAAAGATTGGAATCATAGAAGATCATCCGTTGGTAGCACATGGCATAAAAACCATGGTTCATTTGATATGGAACGATTGCTCAGTCAATGTATTTACATCATTCCCAAAAATTGAAGCAGAGATACTGTCACTTGAACAATGTAACATTGTCATTGCAGACATACACCTGCAAGAGGAGAATATCTTGGATGATTTGATACTGTTACAAATTAAAAAGCCCAATCTAAATATCATTTTATACACCAGCTCACATCCATGGGAACTGGGATTTAAACTTGAGGAATTTCCATTCAGAGGTTACATTCAAAAAAATGCAGATTTGCAAACCCTAACAAACTGCCTCACAGGTATTGAACAAACTAAAAAGTTCATTCAATCCGATTTGATCTGGGAAAAAATATTTCCTGAAAAAGACTCAAGCATTGTCTTAACAAAAAGAGAACAAGAAATACTGCATCACATCAAGGCTGGAAAAACCAGTAAAGAAATTGCGGACATCTTATTTCTTAGTGAACTCACTGTAAAATCCCATCGTCAAAATATGATGAGGAAGTTTGATGTGAAGAATGTTGTTGAGTTGTTAGATAGAGCAAAAAATAAGTTCTAGATAAAATCAAAAACCCCCATCTCTAGACAGGGGTTTTGCTCTTCTTTAACCTAAGTAAACCTATTCTATCTCACCACCACCATTCGTGTTGACTCCCTGTGGTTTCCGTTATCTATTGTAATCTGATACAACCCACTGCTCAATGACTCTTGGAACATGATCTCCTGTTGGTAGTAATCACCTTCGATGGTTTTGGTCAGTTGTTCTATTACTCGTCCCATCGCATCCGAGATGGTGATGGTGGTCTCTCCCTCCATTCCGTTGATGTTTAAAACAACACCCTCTCCGCCATTGGGGTTGGGGTAAAGTTGTATTTGGGTTGAGCGCTGTTTGTCTGTATTGTCATTCTCACTCTCATCAAGGATGGGTGATCCTGCAAAGCCATAAGTGCGCATGCACTGTGAAGTACCATAATTGCTCTGCGTCTGTTGGTCAACTTGCAACGAAGAGATACTCACGTTATACTGCTGGCTGTTGGCGATTCCTGAGATGGTATTCATTGCCAGTACCCGTGATCCTCCCATCGGACCATTGATTGTTTGAGGCAAGCCTGACATTGGCGCATTCATCGTGAGTTGCCAGATGTATCTCGTGGTTCCGCATACACTGCGATTGGTGGCCATAGAACCTGTCGTTGGACTCTTGTATACTGGACAACGGTCTGTTGTTCTTAGATTTAAGTCAGCCTCTGTATTCATGGTAAACACTCCCGGTGACGTTCCATATCCAACAACTTGTTCCGTATTGCCATAAGCATCCTTCAGTGCATAATGCGTATCCACTTTCACCGTATGTTGAACCGGTGCATTATTGATATTGGCTCCTACTAGCCTTCCCAGTTGCAATACCGTTGAGGCTACACTCGTCGCAGATGGGGCGGTAGAATAAACCCAATTCGCTGCGCCTTGCGCTGTATTACCATTCCACAAGTTAAAAGTGTAGTAAGACGCCCCTGGTTTGTACTTGCACTTGAAGTTTTGACAAGTATTGCTGTAGGTATTGGTATAGTTGGTGTAAGGACCAATATCCATTGCGCTGCCTCTCAGGTATGCCAACTTAATCGAAGCTGAACCATAAATACTATTCAAATTTCTCACGCAGATCCAATACGTTGATCCAACTTCTAATTGATCATAATACAAAATCTCATTTCCTCCGTCCGTTGAAACTCCCAAAGATGTTGGCGTTACGTCATTTTCAATATCCAACGGTATTAGTTCTTGACCCGTGGTTGTTGTATAATCGTACAACGCAATATCGTTGTCATCTCCAACAGTTGTATTGCCAATGAGTTCCAGTCTCATGGCGTTCGCCTGCGCTGTGAACTGGTACCAGCGGTCGATGCCTGTTCCTGGTGACTCCACATTGTCTGCTCCTTGTCCAAAGTTCACGCTCAGTGTCGTTTGGGTACCAGTACCGTAGTTGCCCGCAGAAAGTACGTTGGTAGCGTTGAGGTTGCCACTGTTTGGACACAGCAAATCTGATCCAGAACAGTCCTCATCGATTCCGTTTCCGCAAATTTCTGAAGCGCCGGGTTTGATGGCTGCGTTGTTGTTGTTGCAGTCCGTGTTGTTGGTTACCGTATTAACCGGTTGAGAACAAGCGTTGGTGGCTGTTCCTGCTCCGTAGCCATCGCCGTCTTGGTCGTTGTAATAATTGACAAAGGTTAAGCCGTTGTCCACTGTTCCATCGCAATCATCATCTGAATTATTGCATACCTCCGTTGAAGGAACACACGTATTGATGGTTATGGGTTTGCCTTCATAATGGGTCCATTTACCAAGGGCATCCAAAACACGCACATACAACATATGATCCCCTGTTGCAATTCCAGTCAAAGTAAGATCAATCGTTAAATCAATATTTACTCCGGGAGAAAGCGTTACAGCTGTGCCATTACCCAATCCAGGATCCGTATCAACGAACCATTCCGCAGCTACCAAATTTGGTTCTGAGACTGGAGCTGAGATCGGGAAAACATAAAAAAAACGTGACTCATAATGGCTCCATTTTCCTTGACTATTTTTTAGTCTAATGTTCAACGTGTGGGCGCCTTCCGCTATGCTGTTCAATACAATTGGTAAATTCATATTCAACTGACTGGCTCCAACTACAGAGAATGCACTACCATTTCCAACTCCTGGATCATTATCAATGAACCACTCACCGGCAATCAAATTTGAAGAAGAAACATTGGCAATTGGAAACACATAAAACATCCTTGACTCATAATGACTCCATTTTCCTAAATTATTTTTCACCCTCCAGCCCAAATAATGTGGACCTGAGGGAAGGTTGGTCAAAGGAATGCTCAAATTGGTATTGATATCATTGGATGAAGTCAAAGGCATAAAATTACCCATACCAACACCTGGGTCAGCGTCAATAAAATACTCACCTCCAATAATGGATTGAGCACCTCCATCAAAACTAAACAGCATCAAAAAAAGCAGTGCTGCAATCTTTGTTATTTTTTGTTTCATTAGTTCTGAGATTTTGCTTTGAATTGTATGTTGATTTGACCACTGGGACTCACCACAGGATCCAAAACATTCAATTCTTGTAGAACAGGCAATTGACTGGGGGGAGCATAGTACCGGTATCTGGAATTGGGTGAATCATAATCTAACCAAGGAAATGCTCCTCCGTATATACCAACATCGGTATTGTCCGTACCATAATTTACGCCAAGATTACCAATGCCAATGTGAAAATCTGGAAATGGACCTATACTTTCATACCCCGCGTTCCATACTTGTCCGGTCGAAGTGCTTGCAGAATACAGCGATTGGTTAACAACATTGCCAACCGAAAACAAGTTATTTGACTCAGTTAATCCGCAGCTGGAACAAAACGATATAGGATTAGAAAAAACATTGTTGACATAAGTACTTTCCCATCCATAAATAATAATCATATTAAAATTGTTCTCGGTATAGGTCATGAACAAATTGTTCAATATCTGCGCATTACTAAAAGATAAAATGGTACCAACGAATGTGTTGTTCACAAAGATGTTACCGATTTGAGAGACACCTGCAAATCCGGTAACACCAGAGTCTCTGATGATATTGTTGGAAAATAAACAATTTCGCATTACATCCGAATCCAATCTATAAATGATGTTGTTAATGGAAACGATATTGTTGTGTATTCCCAATGCAAAACTTGCATCACCTGTATCATCATTTGTCATTTTAAAGTTTCCTATCTCATTTCGCTCAAGAAGAACGTTACTCACTCCTAATGAAGCGCTTAAGCTCGAAGTGGAGCAATTACAATTAACATTTCCTGTTCCTATCCTTAGCTCGCCAATTCTACAACCATAAACTTTAGAGCCTCCTGCATTGGTAGTATAATCCGTTGAAAAATACAGATTTAATCGTTGAATATAGGTATTATTCAATGATTGCTGATCGGGCAGCGCCCCTTCACCAAAAATAACCAAAGGCCGCACAACGGTCACTTCAGGATAAATGGTTGCAGAGGCATGTATGTATATGGTGTCATTGGGCTGACTCGCATCTATGGCCGCTTGCAAACTGGAATATTGTCCTGCTGAATTGACTGCGTTATTCACCGTTCGAATCGTTGCGCTCATTGTCATATATGACAACAAGATTATACAAATTGAAATTGCTTTTTTCATTTTATTTTTTGATTTTATTTAGTTCTGAGATTTGGCTTTGATTTGAATGATAATTTGATCATTCGGATTAATTGCGGGGTTCTGAATATTAAACTCTTGCAAAACCGGTAATTGACTCGGAGGAGCAAAATATCGAAATCGTTCATCTAGCGAATTATAATCTACCCAAGGAAAAGCCCCACCGTATATTCCAACATCAGTATTGTCTGTTCCAAAGCCAACTCCAGCACTTCCTGCCAATAAATGAAAATTTGGAAACAATGTACCATTATAATTTCCGTAATCAGAATCCCATAAAATACCCTGACCTGACGGGGATTGAACTACAATGACACCTGCATTGAATACATTATTGATTTGAGAAATACCGCATTGAGAACAAAAATATGCACCATTGGAAAAAACATTATTAACATATGAGCAATTAGAGCCAAAGATGTTGTTATCTTGAGTATCACCTTGGTATTTCATAAAAAGATTATTCATGATTTGAGCTCCTCCAAAACCTTGTGAGTTTCCGACAAATACATTATTTGCAATAAGATTGTTGTAGCTTCCCCCTAATTGAATAGACGTATCGCGCATGACGTTGTTGAGAAAAACACAATTCGACATGATCAATCCATAAAGGTTTCCGATCAAATTATTAGTTACAACTATATTGTTATGAATGCCCAAAGCGTAAATTGGCGGGCCTCCCTGAGCCAACCTCAACATGTTAATTTGATTTCGCTCCAGCGTGATATCACTTACACCATTAACATCCCCTGTTCCAATGAAAAGCTCATCGATACGACAACCGTAAATCTTAGAACCACCCGCATTGCTCAAAAAATCCGCACTGTAATACAGATTTACCCGCTGAATTTGTGTTTTAAACTGATACTGTTGATCGGGTAAAGCACCCTCACCGAAAATAACCAAAGGTCGAACAATTGTCACGGTTGGATACATTATTGCTGATGCATGGACATATAGCGTGTCATATGGTGCGCTCGCATCTATGGCTTCCTGAAGACTGATGTGCTGACCAGCCCCGCCAGGAGAATTATTTACTGTACGAATTGTTGCATTTGCACAAATCACACATGACAAAATGATAACACAAATGGAAAATATTTTTTTCATTTTATTTATTGATATAATTGGTTCTGCTATTTCTCTTTGATTAGAATATTGATTTGATGATTCTGATTAATCGCTAGATTCTGAATATTAAACTCTTGCAAAACTGACAACTGACTCGGAGGAGCAAACAATGAAAACGCTCATCATAGGCGTTGAAGTCAAACTAGGTTCTCCACCTGATAATGAAAATCAGAAGCTTCAATATAACTTGTATCATTCAGCGAAGTGGCATCAACAGCAGCCTGAATGTTTGAATAAATTGTTGGAGCATTGTTAGGATAGTCAACAAATCTTGTTGTTGAAAAAGACAACAATGAAAACAATTAAATTCTGAAAGGGTAATTACTTTTTTCACATATTAAATTTTCATCAAAAGTGAAAACAGTTTTCTATATAAAAAATACTCCTTTAGTACCAATTTCATCCCACAAAAAAACCCCCATCTCTCGACAGGGGTTTTTATCAAAATGAAGTTTTAATCTTATCGATTCACCACCATGCGCATGGTTTGGCTTTGTTGGCCATTGGTCAATTCTACCAAGTACAATCCATTGCTCAAGGCTTGATCAAAGTTGATATTGGTGGTCAAAGACCCCTCTACCATTAACTGATTGCGTTGTATCATTTTTCCGGTTGCATCGGTAATATTCACTTGCAACACGCCTTCCATTCCGTTGACATTCAAAACAACACCATTTCCTGAATTTGGATTTGGGTAAATGCTGCTCGTCACCCCATTGAATGAACGCTCTGCAATCAAACCATCACTTTCTATGATTGGCATCCCGGCTGCGCCAAAGGTTCTAACACAACTCGTTGAGCTAAACGCAGACTGACTAGCATCGGCATGAACTGAGCGAATCTTAACATCATAGGTCTGTCCATTTGCAATACCGTCCACCAACGACAATGCTAAATTTCTAGAGCCTCCTACTGGTCCATTCTCCAATATGGGCAATCCCGAAATAGGTGTCAATTGTGTAAACTCCCATTGATACTGAGACGTACCACAAACAGAACGATTGGTAGCAACTGTTCCTGTGGTTGGGCTCTTGTATGTAGGACATGCATCTGAAGAACGAACAATCAATGCTTGTTCTGGACTCATGGTGAATGAAGAAACAACTGTTCCATTGGCTGTCATTGGTACTGTATTACCAAACGCATCTTTCAAGTTGTAATTTACATCAACAGTAATATACACCGTTGCTGTGGTACTACCCAAATTGGCTGGAGCAATTTTTCCCAATTGACATACCGTAGAGGCCACGGTGGTTCCTGCATTGGGAATAGCATATTGCCAAGCAGGAGAACCAGAAACGTCACTACTTGACCAACGCTTGATGGTGTAACCCGTAGCATTGGCACGGAATTTCACTTTAAAGTTTTGACATGTTGAAGTAAAGTTATTGGTATATCCCGTATAGGCACCAATATCGGATTGACTACCATTCAAATAAGAAACCACCATGCTGTTGATACCTGGAGTAGCATTGGTGTTTCTGATACAAATAAAGTAAGGTTGACCTGGCGTTAATCCATCATACAACAATGTTTCGCTTCCGCCGTCGGCAGCCAAACCTTGTGCACCTGGATGAACATCATTCTCTTGAACCAAAGGAATCATAGCGCCAACAGCTGCTGGACCTTCGTAGATAGAAATTTCATTGTCATCAGCAACTGATGTTGATCCATTCAACGCAATACGAATGGCATTGGCTGAGGCTGTAAAGCTATACCAACGGTCATTACCTGAACCTGAGTTTTGAGGAGAATCTCCAGCAGTAATCAAATTAACGGATGTAGTGCTTTGAACACCTGTTCCAAATTGACCGATGTTAGCTACGGATACGGCATAGGCAGGTCCAACAACTGGACAAACCAAATCACCGTTCAAGCAGTCGTCATCTATTCCATTTCCACATACCTCTTCACCTTCTGGATTCACATTATCGTTTTCATCATCACAATCTAACGAATTGGTCACGTATCCTGCACCTGGAGATTGACAAGCTAACGTTGCAGCGCCAGAACCATATCCATCACCATCCAAATCTGAGTAGTAACTGCTGGTAGCAAAACCTTCATCAATTGCATCATTGCAATCATCGTCTTGACCATTACAAACCTCCGAAACATCTGGAGAAATTGCTGCAGTATTATCATTGCAATCCATTGAATTGGTTACATAACCTGTTGGCTGAACAGCAGCCAAGACAGAAGCAAATTCGTTACCGTATCCGTCTCCATCAACGTCAGCATAGTAAGTATTTTGGGCAAAAGCAAACGCCCCTGTAGTGCGATCAAAAGAAATATTATAGCTACCTGCAGGGATATTGAAGTCTCCTCCATTGGGAACAGCAATACCTGAAGCAGCAAATGAACCGCCATAATTCAATACCCATGAATTGTTCACACGGAACTTCAATGGTCCATTGTTCAAGGTATAATTATTCAAAGTAAAAGTAACACCACCATCTGTTGAGGTCATTGGCACATCTGTAGTCCAACCTGAAGCCGCATCACCAATGATAGAAACCGTAGACTGTGCAAAATTGTAGGTCTTGGGTGTAGTGTTGTTCACAAAAGTAACCGTGTAATATCCAGAAGTTGATGGAATATTATCTCCATTAAGCGCTGCATCACCAGCTGGGAAAGTTGTTCCTCCCCAATTGGTATCCCAAGCATCATTCAAACGGAATTTCAAACCACCTGCAGTAAAATGATAATCAGACAAAGTGTAGGTATTGCCATCTGGAGTGACCAAAGGAACACTAGCTGCCCAGTTATTAAAGTTACCAATCAAACCAATGTTGTCATAATTGGTGGCCACCAAAGTAAAGGTGTAGGCACCAGTGTTTCTGTTAAAAGTAATGTCATACGTTCCAGGAGAGGTTGGAATATTGTCTCCTCCCAAAGTACCTGTACCAGAAGGCCAAGCAGTACTTCCCCAACTGGTAGACCAAGCACTATTGGCGCGGAATTTCACATAACCCGTTGACAAAAATTGATTGGTCAATGTATAGTTGTTTCCGCCGTCAGTAGAAGTCATTTGAATATCTGTTCCCCAACCTGCAGCACCATCTCCAATCATGGATATTGGTGTGTAGGCAAAATTGTACGCAAAGGTGGAGCTATTAAATGAGATATTATAATGACCCGCCACAACTGGTATCTGCGCCGCAACATCATTCAAAGCGGTGCCACTGGGAAAACCTGAGCTTGAATAAATGGTATTATTGGTAAAAAAAGCAATATCTCCAGTAGCCAATTGTTGATCCGTTAAAGAGTAATTGGTATTGTCTGTCGTGATCATTTGAATGGCAGCGCCTGTATTGTTAGCCGTTCCATTGATGGTAACGATTCCAGCATTAGGATCCTGGAAAGCAAAGGCTCCGGTGACACGGTTAAAAGTAACATTGTAAGTACCTGCAGTTGTCGGGATATTGGAACCTCCACTTGAGGCTACACCAGCAGGAAAGGATGTACTCCCCCAACTTGTTCCCCAATCACCAGTCTTTCTAAATTTCACTTCCCCATTGGTCAATATTATTCCGTTGTAAGTATAGTTTACTCCATTGGTGGTGGTCATGTTTAAATCAGTAGTCCAACCCGCAGCGCCACTTCCAATGATAGAAACGGACATGGTATTAAAAGCATAAGCCAAAGTATTGATGTTGAAACTCACATCATATCTTCCTGCAGTAACAGGGATATTAGGACCTCCTGCTGCAGCTGTACCTGATGGGAAAGAGCTTGCTCCCCAACTATTGCTCCAAGCGTTATCCTGTCTAAATTTTACCTCTCCAGCAGGGAAAGTATAATCATACTTATAATACGTTACTCCATCTGTTGATGTCATCGCAATATCTGGATCACCTCCCCAGTTGGTCAATTGTCCTACAATACCAATATTCAATGTAGAAACTGTTGTATTAAAAGAATACGCCAAGGTGCTCAGATTAAAACTGATATTGTAAGTACCGGCAGGAACGGAAATATCTGATCCACCTGGTGCTCCTGTTCCAGAAGGAAAAGAACCTCCCCAATTGGTGGCCCAATTGGAATCTTGCCTAAACTTCAGCACTGCATTGGATGCAAAAGTGTAGTTGTTAAGCGTGAATGAAACGTTATCTGTGGTACTCATCGCAACATCGGGGCTTGAACCCCAACCTGTGAAATCACCCACCAATCCAATGCTTTGCGCATTGAGCCCTCCCGAGAAAAGAAGAGCCAATAAAAGCGTCCAAATCCAGGACTTTTTATTTGTTCTCATGTTAAATAGGTTTTGTTTAGTTAACACGAATATACTAAAAAGTGTAAAATACACACTAAGATTGTGTTAAAAATACACTTTCTCCCATTCCCAAAAAAAATGGCCGCCC
>JBEISW010000354.1:0-1961 GCA_040375215.1 Crocinitomicaceae bacterium
ATTTCGCTTTCCCTCAATTCGTCTCGGACTATCATCCAAATTTTCTTCTGTGAAACGGTCTACTGAATTGCTAATGGCCTCTACTTGGGTGGAGCTGTTTCCGGTTGCAATAACGAAATAATTGGCCACTGCTGACTCAATCTCTCTCAAATCCATCACCACGATATTGGTGGCCTTCACCTCTTGCATGCCCTGAACGATTACATCAATAAGTTGTTCGTCACCCGCTTTCTTAACTTTTTTAGCCATAATATTATTTGTGCAAATGTACAATCTTCCAAGCCTCAAAAATGTGGTTTATCTTCGCCAATGATGGAAATTAACCGCATTTCACTTTTAGAGGTAGACTCAACGAACAACTATGCCTCCAAATTGATAAAATCGGAAACATTGCCTCATGCGTCTGTCATTACGGCGCAATTTCAAACCCAAGGCAAAGGACAACGAGGCAATGAGTGGCACGGAGCCGCCAATCAGAACCTTATGGCTACATGGGTTTTTTATTTCAACCGATTAAAAATAGCCGATAGCTTTGTATACAATCAAGCAGTGGCATTGGCACTGCGCAAAAGCATCTCTGAATGGTTGGACAAAGATGTTTTTATCAAATGGCCCAATGATATCATTGTTCAAGATAAAAAAATTGCTGGTATCCTAATCGAGAACAACATTCAAGGAGACAATGTCAAATCTTCTTTGTGCGGAATCGGCGTTAACGTCTTGCAATTGCAATTTCCACTTGGTAACGCTACTTCATTGCGATTAGAAGGGTCCAAAATTGACAAGATCGATGACTTGCTCAACCATGTTCATGAACAATTGCTACAACATCTGGAATTGTTCCAAAACAGCCCAATTGGCATCCATAAACAATATCTTAAACACCTTTATCAACTTGGAAAAACTGTTGGTTTTTATTACAACAACCAACAAGTTCAAGGTCAAATCAAGGGCGTTGATGAATGGGGAAGATTGGAAGTTGATATTGAATCCAAAGGATCTCACTTTTTTCAAGCAGGTGAAATACGTTGGATTTGGACATAAAAAAAGGACCCGAGGGTCCTTTTTAATTGACTTAAAATCTTATTTCTCTTTGTGTCCTGCCACTACAGTAACGCATCCTTGACGGACGATGGTGCCACCAGAATCAGGTACTCTAACACGAACTTTCAGTTGTTGGGTATTGGCCATTCTAAAATCGAAACTAGATTTATTGGTTGCTGTTTTGTTGGTGTACAACAACTCATCATTGGTGTCTAAAACTTCAAACTCAACTTCAGGTAAAACAGGATGTGCCATAACCACTAGACGATAATCTTTACCGCCATAAAAAGTCATCAACACCTCTGCTTCATCACCTTCCATGAATAGTGCAGCGTTGTAATTTTCATTTTGAATGTATCCAGACAAATTTGGCAATACACGATTCTTGGTAAATGCCCTGCATTGAGCAGAAGCCGCTGAGGCTAAAAATACACTGAGGATAAGAGAGAAAAATATTTTCTTCATTGGATTAATCATTAGGAGATGTACTTGGTTCTGATCTTTTTCACTGTTTCTGTTAATGCCTTGAGAGTGTCATCCTTGACAGCGGTTTTAGCGCCATTCCCAATAACCATCACACCATCTTCAGCTTTAGATGTAGTTGTCTTTTGAGACGACATTTCTACTTGACTCAATACCTTTTGGATTTCCAAAAGATCGTTTTTCATATCGTTCAACACTGGCTTAGAATCAAAACTTGAATAATAATTCAACAGGTTTTCCAAAACCAATTTTTGCTCTCCAATTCTTGTTTTCAATGCATCCCCTTTGGCTTTCTGAGCATATTGTAAACTCAAATGCAAAGCTTCCAACCAACCGCCAGAGATTACCAATGCGGAAATTTCAATGCGATCGTTTTCTTTCAAATAGCCATTTAAATCTCCGTAAGCTGATGTGACAATTTTGAGAATGCTATC